>NZ_JBTTIO010000013.1:0-34517 GCF_058323355.1 Thiogranum sp. | reverse complement strand
GCAGACATCCCGCTTGTAAAACCCGGCTTGACACAGGGATAAATCCGCATCGTCTCCACACTTACGCCGCGGCATTTGCCTGGACACACGATTAACACAATATTCATGCGTTTACCTATTGCGTGAAATCAACGAGAATGCCGGGCTTTCGTCAAGAGTATTCACCACATGACCTTCAAGGTTGAGATTGAACCCAGCGGGCACAGGTTTACCGTTGAAACAGGGGAAACCCTGCTCGATGCGGCGCTGCGTCAGGGTGTCGGTCTGCCTTATGGTTGCCGCAACGGTGCCTGTGGATCCTGTATCGCCACCCTGCTGTCGGGTGAAGTGGATTACCCCGAGGGTCAGCCGGAAGCGGAATGTGAAGCCGGCCAGGCGGTTATCTGCCAGGCGCACGCACGCAGCGACCTGCGCCTGAAAGTACGCGAAGTCAGCGCGGGTGCCGATATCACCGTCAAGACCTTGCCCTGCCGGGCCGAACATCTGCGGCGCCTGTCACACGATGTCATGCAGGTACTGCTCAAACTGCCGGAAACCGAACGCATGCAGTTTCTGGCCGGGCAGTATATTGAGTTCATTCTCAAGGATGGTCGCCGGCGTGCTTTCTCCATCGCCAACGCACCGCACCAGGATGCGTATCTTGAACTGCATATCCGCCATGTACCCGGCGGCTCGTTTACCGGTCACGTTTTTGAAGAAATGAAGGACCGCGCACTGCTGCGTATCGAGGGCCCACTGGGTTCTTTCTACCTGCGCGAGGACTCGGATCGCCCCATCCTGATGATGGCCGGCGGCACCGGGATCGCTCCCCTCAAGGGTATGATCGACCACGCGCAATACATCGGTATTGAACGCCCCATACACCTGTTCTGGGGTGTCAGTTCAACGCGCGACCTGTACCTGAAGGATGAACCACAGCGCTGGATGGAAAACAGCAGCCAGTTCCGCTACACGCCGGTATTGTCAGAACCGCTGCCGGAAGACGACTGGCAGGGCAGGACCGGCCTGGTCATGGACGCACTGCTGGAAGCCCACCCGGCGCTGGCAGGCTATGATATCTACATGAGTGGCCCGCCCGCCATGATCGAGGCCGCAACCCCGGTATTTGCCCGGCACGGTGCCAGCCTGGATCACATGTATTCCGATGCCTTTGAATTCGCGCAGGATGTGCTGGACAAGATAGCGCGTGACAGGAAACCCTCCTGCGCTGATCAGTGAGCTGCCACCATCCTGCTCCGGTCAGCTTCAATGACCTGCAACACCGCTTCATCCGTCACCACGGCTGCGGGCGCCACTGGCCCCGGCGCGGGCAATGACAGGCCCTTGCGATAACATTCCGCCGCCGCATCGTGATCTTCGAGTTGCTCCAGCAAATCACCCAGCAGGCGATAGGCTTCGGCAGTCGGCTGTAAACCGACACTGGCTTCAAGATAGCTGCGCGCCTTGCCCCACAGGCGATTGCGTAAACTGATCTTGCCCAGCGTCAACAGCAGAACCGCATCCTTGTCATGCTGCGCCAGCCATTTCTCTGCCATTTTTTGCTGCAGGCTGCTGTCGCAACCTTCGAGTTCGCCATACAGGTAGACCAGACGCTCATCCCGGTAGCGGGCAAGCTGGTCGCGTAACAGGCTTTCGGCCTGCTCGTGCTCGCCAAGACGTACCAGTTGTTCGATATACAGTGCCAGCAAGGCATGATCCTGACGAACCGGCGGCGGTAATTGCGTCCAGCCATGCTTCAGGGTCTCGATATCCCGCGCGGCAGTAAGCTCGCGAATCCTCTCCTGGTAGACCTGTACAGCCAGCCGCTGCCACTGGTCATGATCCAGCACTTCCCCACGCCGCAATTCCGGCAACAGTTCGCGCAACTTCCCCCACTCCTGTTGTCCGAGATATAACTGCATATGCAAGCGCAGCGTTTCACGACTGTGCGGCAACAGGCTGCGCAGGTGGTTCAGTGTCGTTTGCGCCTGATCGAACTGGTGACGCGACAACTGCAGTTCGGCCTGAACCAGACAAATGGCGGCCTCTGCTGCGGGAAAGCGTTTGAGGGCTGTCTCAAGGTAACGGTCACGACGGTTGTCTGCAGCAAGACGATTCGCGGCGTGTGCTGCCGACAGGCACACGGCCAGAGGCGTACGCGTGTCATCGACGAGACGGCCGAGCTGGCGCTCCGCGCGTTCCAGTTTTCCGCTGACCAGTTCGATGATGGCGGCATCATAGCGCCGCGACAGTTTTTGCAACTGGCGCTGACCTGACCACTGGCGTATCCGCACCGGTACTCGCCACAGGCCTGCCAGCGCACGCAGCGCCAGGTAGGCGACCAGTAATACAATGATAAAAACCACCAGCGAGGTTTCCACACTGACATTGCCGTAGCCAATCAGTATGTAGCCGGGGTCCGGCAAGGCAAACAGCGCTGCGGCAACCGATGCAAGCAGCACCAGCAGGCCGATGAACAGGCCTTTCATGGCTTGCTCTCCGGGCCGGCGGGTGTTTCCTCCACAGGAGCTGAAACGGTTTCGTCGGCAGCCGCGCCGCTATTTTCAACGCCGTCTGTTGCTGTTTTTGTTGTTTCCGGCCCGGCCAGCATTTGCTGCTGCTTCTGTAGCTGGCGCAATCGCTGCAACGACGTCGAAACATCGGGCAGATCCGGGTGTATATCCACGGCCGCCAGTTCTTCGAGTCCGGCGGCCATCGCTGTCACTGAAGGGTTCCCTGTATCAAACCATTCTTTCAACCACGAAACAGCCGTCAACAATGCCTGCTGATAAGCCTGCCGGTCTTCGCGCAGCAGGGCAAGCCGCGCAGCGGCCAGTTGCAGCCGCAGATTTTCCTTCAGGAACCAGACGCGATCGGGAGGCAGCATGGGGCCGACCGGCCTGTCGTGTTCGCGAACACGAAACAGTTCCTTGAGGGCCGACCAGATAATCTGTGGCAGGTCACGCCAGTCGCGGGCGGTACGGGTCGTGTCAAACGGTGCAGTATCCGGTTCTGGCGGCTCATAACGACTGCCGCTCACGGGCAGGCTGTCAACTCGCTGCAGCGCGTCAGCCAGCCGCAGGGAAATCCCGTCGAAATCCACCTCCGGCACTTCACGCAGTTTGTTCAACTCACGCGCCAGCTGCTCACGAACCGGCAATAACTGCGGATCAGCCAGTTCACGCAAACGCGCATCGGCGCTTTTCAGTGCCGCGCTGGCTGTACGCCGGTCACGCCTCAGTTGCAGGCTGTCACTGGCAACACGTAACAGGTACTCGACCTCCGCCAGAGTCCAGCCCAGCTCGCTGCGTCCCAGCTGCGAAGCCAGCTTGTTGACACGCTCGGCCAGCGCCGCCTGCCCAGCGCCCAGCGCGGCAAGCCGTTGTTCGATCTCACGGCGGCCCGCCTGCCAATCGTTGCTGATGGCCTGCAGATGACTTTGCAGTGGCTGAACCTTCTGCTCCAGCCGCGGCTCTATGTCTGCCTGTACCCCGGTCAGTTGCTGCAGCTGTGTCCAGATGAAATAGCCACCAACCGCCAGCCCGATGGAAATGCCCAGTGCCAGCAAGGCAAAAACCACAGGCAACCGTGACGCTCGCTGTGATTCAGGTTCAGCTGTTCCGGCAGGTATTTCGGCGGGTGTATCGGCCGGGGGTGCGTCGCTGGTGGTCTGGGGCAGGCTGTTATCGGACTGGCTCATGGCAGCTCACGGTTCACTGTCTGGTTATTGTCAGGGTTCGATTGTACCGGATACAGGTGTGTCTTACCGCGCAGTAAACTCAGCCACGCCATACGCACAAGGCGTCCAGCACCGCGTCATCGGTGGCATTGGCGGCCAGCAGTGGCTGTTGCGTAAAACCCAGCTGTTCGGCGACCGGCAGCATGCGTTCGCTGACAACCAGCAGCGGCGTACCCCGCAACAGTGCCCGACCCTCATCGTCCAGCATGGCAAACAGGTTTTCCAGGCTCTCGACGCTGTTGACCTGCACCACATCGATATCACCCGAACGCCAGGCCCTGACCAGCGCAGCACTGTCCGTATCCGGCCGGGAACGCTGGTAGGCTTCAACGTACTGAACATCCGCTCCACGTTCACGCAGGGTGTCTGCAAGGAACTCGCGACCGCCGTTGCCACGGAAAATCAGTACCCGCCGGCCAGTTACATCCTGCAACGCATCCAGTTCCAGCAATGCTTCGCTGTTGAAACGGCTATGTGGACACAGATCGGCGTGCAGACCAAAGGCTTCCAGGGCTTCTGCAGAACGCCTGCCGATCACGGCAATGCGGACCGCAACCGGCCAGTCGCGTTGCGCAAGAATGTGGGTCAGCGCACACTCAACCGCATTGGCACTGATAAATATAGCGATATCATAATCATCCAGCTGATCGACACAGGCCTCCAGGGGGCGGCTGTCTTGCGGCGCTGCAATCTCCATGACCGGAAACGGGATAGCGCGGCCACCAAGTTGCTCGATACGCCGACACAGGCCAGCGGCCTGGTGCGCCGGGCGGGTGACCAGCACACCACAATTCTGCAGTGGGGTGCTGCCCGGGGCCGGCGCCCCGGTCATCCGTTGCCCCCGGCGTACACCGCGTCGAGGATCTGCCGCGCGCCGCGAGACAACAGGTCATCCGCCAGTACCCGGCCGAGTTCCCCGGCATCCTCCGGCCGGCCGCTGATCACGCCCTGCACCATCTCACTGCCATCCGGACGACCGACCAGCGCACGCAACACAATCACTCCGTGGCTGATTTCCGAATAACCGGCAATCGGCACCTGGCACCCCCCCTGCAAGGCCTCGTTCAGGGCGCGCTCGGCACGAATACGGGTAGCGGTCTGGCCATCATTGAGCGCCTCGATCAGCGGCCTCACCCGTGCATCATCGACTCGAACTTCGATCCCGATGGCGCCCTGGCCGATGGCCGGAATGAACTGCTCGGGTGCCAGCAGCTCGGTAATGCGCGCCTCCCAGCCCATGCGTTTGACACCTGCCGCCGCCAGCATGATGGCGTCGTAGTCACCGTTATCCAGTCTGGCCAGGCGGGTATTGACGTTACCCCGCAGATCGAGCACTTGCAGATCCGGGCGAATACGCCGCAGCTGACACTGGCGGCGCAGGCTGGAGGTGCCCACCCGGGCACCCTGCGGCAATCCATCTAAACTGGAATATTCGTTTGAAATCAACGCGTCACGAGGATCTTCGCGCGGCAGAACCGCGGCCAGCCCAAGGCCCTCCGGGAACTCCACCGGTACATCTTTCATGGAATGCACGGCCAGGTCGGCGCGTCCTTCCAGCATACCGGTTTCCAGTTCCTTGACGAACAGACCCTTGCCGCCGACTTTTGCCAGCGGTGTGTCGAGTATTTTGTCGCCCTGTGTGGTCATAGTGACCAGTTCGACATCAAGCCCGGGGTGTCGTGCCAGCAGTGCGTCACGCACGTGATTGGCCTGCCAGAGCGCCAACGGGCTCTTGCGGGTTGCGATACGAAGTGTGGAATCTGTCATGGCTACCTGGCTTGCGGAAACGGGAAACTTATCTGTCGCGGAAACCGTATAATGGTAATGGCTTTCCGCGCGGAACAATTGGAGGAGCATAACGAGTGACAGACAAGTGGTGCAAGTGGCCGGCGCTTACGGCCATCATTTTTCTGCTGGCTACCACCGGTTCGCGAGCCAGCGTACCACTGGCGCAGGACCTGCGTGATGCCGGCCGCCTGGCCGAGCAATCCTGTGCGCCTGTATTGCTGGAGTTTGCTGCCGAATATTGTGATTACTGCGTACTGCTGGAACGCGAGATTCTTGACCCGACATTGCTCGACAGCAGTTATGACCAGCGGGTGGTGATGCGCAAATTATTGATCGATGATGGCAGTACACTGCGCGACTTTGACCACCTTTCCACCGATGCCGCCAGTGTTGCAGGCCGCTACAAGGTGTGGGTAACGCCGACGGTGCTGTTCGTCGACAGTCGCGGTGAGGAGCTGGCCGAACGCCTGGTCGGTGTCAGCTCCGTGGACTTTTATGGCGGCTATCTTGACGCAGCGCTGGACCGGTCGCGGCAGCGACTGCGGGAACTCGGGCGCTGCGACTGAGCCGGCAGCGGGCCATCCGTTTCACACACCTTTTCGAATATGCCGCCTGACATCGGGCAGTAACCGGCGGCTGACTTCCAGCCGTTCTTCCACACCCTCCAGCACCACCTGGCAATGCCCCTGGCTGTCCTTTTCCAGCGCCCGAATGCAGCGCGCCGCCACCAGGGCATTACGGTGAATACGGATAAAGTGGTCGGCAAATTCCTGCTCCAGGGCCTTGAGTGCATCCTCTACCAGTATTTTTTGCGTCGCCGAACGTACCGTGACGTACTTCTGGTCAGCCTGAAAATAGACGATCTCCTCGACCGGGATGAGTTCCAGGTTACCGCGATTGCGGGCAGACAGGTGCGTCCTGGCGCGGTTTTCCTCAACAGCTTCAAGCTGCATCCGGCTCAATCGTCGTGCCTTGTCGAGCGCCTGCTGCAAGCGCCCGGGGTGAATCGGCTTGAGCAGGTAATCGATCGCCTGCGCCTCGAACGCCTCCAGCGCGTGGTCTCCATAGGCCGTGGTAAACACCACAACCGGCGGGTTATCGAGTTTTTGCAGATGACGCGCCGCCTCCAGACCATCCATGCCCGGCATACGAATATCCAGCAGCACCAGTTCGGGCGCCAGTGTCAGCACACGATCGAGCGCCTGCTGACCGTCCGCAGCCTCGCCGCATACCTCGCAGCCTTGCAGCTGGCCGATCAGGCGCGACAGGCGCTCACGCGCCAGGGCTTCATCGTCGACCACAAGGCACTTCATGCGGCTTTCTCCCGCGGAAAGTACAGGGTGGTTTCAAAAACGTCATCCACTTCGCGCAGCGCCACGCCGGCCTGATTTCCAAACGCCAGTTGCAGGCGCAGACGGATGTTGTCGAGCGCAATGTTATTGCCCTTGCGATGTGACACGACGCTTTGCGGTGCACGCGGGTTGCGTATGGTGATGGTAATACGCTTGCCTTCGGCTGCGCCGTGAATGGTAATCCGCCCGCCCCGGGGTAACGCCTCGATACCGTGATACACGGCGTTTTCCAGCAGCGGCTGAAGAATCAGCGCGGGCACCAGTCGCTTGCGCGGCAGACGCTCGATATCCCATTCAACCTGTAACCGTTCACCCAGGCGCAGGTTTTCCATGCGCAGATAGCGCCTGGCGACCTCGATTTCCTCATCCAGCGGAATAGGCTCCGAGGCATCGCGCAGGGTGACGCGAAACAGGTCGGACAGATCCTGCACAGCCAGTTCTGCACGCTGCGGGTCGCTACCGGTCAGTGCAGCAATACTGTTCATGCTGTTAAACAGAAAGTGCGGGCGTATGCGTGCCTGCAGGGCCTGCACGCGCGCCTGTGACTCGGCCTGGATCTGCCGCCGCCACTGGTGCTGTACAAACAGGTAGCGCAACACCAGTCCACTGACGATAGCGCTGATCACTATGTTGCGGAACAAAAACCCGATATGCCCGGATGTCCCGGCACCCTGATCGAGTCCACCCATCCGCCAGGCCATTTCGCTGATCACGACTGTTACCAGCAACAACAACAGGTAACTGGCCAGTACCGCCGCAGTATTGCTGATTTTCAGTAACAGGGGGCGGGCAAGGCACAGGCACGCCGCACTGCTCAGTGCAATCCACTGCACAAACAGCGACACCAGCCCAAGGTCATTCCAGGGGTCGGCACGGCCGTTGGCCAGCACCAGCACAAACGCCAGCAACTCGGCGATCACCACCACCGCGAATACCAGACGGATATCGCAAAAGCTGGGCAGGAACAGGGCATCCTGCGACGCGGCTGACGAATTTTTACGGCTTGTCTGGCCCATGGCGGCGATCGCTCGTCCAATGAAACGCCCGTAACCGGGCAACACTGTAATATCGGCCAGAGTTATCAGTACTTTGAGGTATACTGGCGCCCCTGTTAACCGCCACCTGCACCGATATGACCGACAAACCGAGCAGCGACAAGCCCTGGGGCGGTCGCTTTACTGAATCCACCGACGCTTTTGTGGAAGCCTTCACCGCTTCCGTGACCTTCGACCAGCGGCTGTACCGCTACGACATCGAAGGCTCCCGGGCACACGCACGTATGCTCGCAGAGGTCGGGGTGATTACCGATGACGAGCGGGACACCATCCTCGGCGGCCTGGATACCATTGAAAAACAGATCGAATCCGGTGCGTTCGAGTGGTCAGTCAGCCTTGAAGACGTGCATATGAACATCGAGGCACGGCTGACCGCGCTGATCGGTGAAGCCGGCAAAAAACTGCACACCGGACGCTCGCGCAACGATCAGGTTGCGACCGACCTGCGCCTGTACCTGCGCGACCAGATCGATGCCGCCTGCGCCGAACTGCTGCGCCTGCAGACCGGCCTGCTGGCGCTGGCCGAACGCGAAGCCGACACTATCATGCCCGGTTTCACGCATTTACAGGTCGCCATGCCGGTCACCTTTGGCCACCACATGCTGGCCTGGTTTGAAAACCTGCAACGTGACCGGGAGCGCTTGCTGGACAGCCGCAAGCGGGTCAACGTGATGCCGCTGGGCGCGGCGGCACTGGCAGGCACCAGCTTCCCCATCGACCGGCACTACACGGCAAAACTGCTGGGCTTCGACGCACCGGCCGAAAACTCGCTGGATGCCGTCAGCGATCGCGACTTCGTCATCGAGTTTTGCAGTAACGCCGCACTGATCGTTACCCACTTGTCACGCTTCTCGGAAGAACTGATCCTGTGGGCCTCGGCGCAGTTCAATTTCATCGATCTGCCAGACCGTTTCTGTACCGGCTCCAGCATCATGCCGCAAAAGAAAAATCCCGATGTGCCGGAACTTGTGCGCGGCAAGACCGGCCGTGTCACCGGGCACCTGGTGAGCCTGTTGATGCTGATGAAAGGCCAGCCGCTGGCCTACAACAAGGACAATCAGGAAGACAAGGAACCGCTGTTCGACAGTGTTGACACACTGCTTGGCTGCCTGCGCGCATTTGCCGACATGGTTCCTGCCCTGCAGGTCAGGGCGGACAATATGCGCAAGGCGGCAGCAAGCGGCTATTCGACTGCCACCGATCTGGCCGACTACCTGGTGCGTAAAGGCGTGGCCTTCCGCGACGCACACGAAATCGTCGGCACAGCCGTACGGCTTGGCATCGACAGCGGGCGTGACCTGGCTGAAATGAAACTGGACGAGCTGCAGGCCCTGTCACCCGCCATCGGCGAAGATGTGTTCGATGTATTGACGCTGGAAGGTTCGGTATCGGCGCGTAATCACTTTGGCGGGACAGCGCCGCAGCAGGTGCGCGAAGCCATTACCCGGGCGAAACAACGGCTGACCTGATCAGGCCACCGAGATACTGGCCGGTGGAGCACCTTCCACACTGGCCGGCACCAGCTCCGGTTGCGGCTTGCCCAGGTAGTACCCCTGCACATAGTCGACCCCGAGACTGCGTACCCGGTCGTATACCTGTTCGTTCTCAACGAACTCGGCAATGGTATGCATACCCATCCCTCTCGCCACATCAACCAGCGCCTTGACGAACAACTGGTCAGCGTTGTTGTTGTGGATGTCGCGGATGAAACTGCCGTCGATCTTGAGGATGTCGGCGCGCAGGTGTTTAAGGTAGGAGAAGGACGAGAAACCCACACCAAAGTCATCCAGTGAAATCCGGCAACCGAGCTGACGGATCTTCTGGATGAATTCCATCGCGCTGGTCAGCTGTTCACAGGCCGCTGTCTCGGTGATTTCAAACGTAATGCGCGCCGGATCCACACCGGACTCACGGACTTCACTCTCGATACATTCATACATTTCCTGGCTGCCCACCGACATGCCGGACAGGTTGATGGAGAATGCCGTCTGGGCAAACTCTGCGGGCAGTTCGGCCAGATAACGGATGGCCTTGGTGAGCACCTGCCGATCGACCCGCTGGATAAGACCAAACTGCTCGGCGGCCGGGATAAACTTGCCCGGCGGTACCAGCTTGCCGTTTTTCTCGCGCATGCGAACCAGCACTTCGTAGTGTGAAGTCCGGCCAGCCGCAATCGCGACGATCGGCTGGAACACCAGCACCAGCTCATCACGATCCAGTGCCTCCAGCAGGCGGTCCTTCCACACCAGCTGGTTATCCATTTCTTCGCGCATCATGTCGGATTCATCATAGCTGTGCACGCAATTGCGTCCGCTGCGCTTGGCGGAACTCATGGCGGCATCGGCCTTCGCCAGTAATTCAACCGGCGCCCTGCCCTGGGCCGGGAAGGTCACGATACCGATACTCGCTGATACGTTCAGGCTGCGCCCGCCATAGCGTGGCTTTAACCTGCCGAGACGTTCCAGCAGCTCAGCGGCTTTTTCAATGCCCCGTGTTTCGTCCATACCGGGATAGGCCACGGCAAATTCGTCACCACTGACACGCGCAAGAAAATCCTGTTCCCGCGAAGCACGCTTGAGCAGGCCGGCAATCTGCACAATAATCTGGTCGCCTGCTGCATGACCGGCGGTATCGTTGATCAGTTTCAGGTGATCGATGTCGATCAGCAGCAACACGCCACTCTGGTTGTCACGCTCGACCCGGCGTATCTCGTGGTTGAGGTCCTGGATAAAGCGACGCCGGTTGGACAGGCCCGTGAGGTGATCCTGGTTGGCCAGAATCACCATGCGCTTTTCGTCCTGCTTGATCTTGGTAATGTCACGCGCCGTACCGCGGTAACCGCGGAATGTCTTGCCGGAGAACACCGGTACACCATTGAGGCGCAGACAATGCCGGTCGCCATTTCGTGCATGCACCCAGATTTCGACTTCCTTGAAGAGATCGCGTCTGTTATCGCCTGAACGCAGCAATGACATCAACTCGCCCAGGTTTGCACCCGGAAAGATTTCTGCCGGTGTACGCCCCAGCCAGCCTTCAGCCGGGATATCCAGGGTTTCCGAGACACTTGTCGAAACAAAGGTAAAGTGCCCGGAACGGTCTGTTTCCCATAACCAGTCTGACGAACTCGAAGCAAAGTCGCGGAATCGGCGGCGGCTGTTCTTCAGCTCATTCTGGGACGCATTGAGCGCGCCCAGCATGGCGTTGAACGATGTCATCAACTGGCCCAGCTCATCCTTGCGGGCAAGCTTTATTTTCTGCGTCATGTCACCGTTGGCGATCGCCTGCGTTGCCCGCGCCAGCAACTGGATCGGTCGTGTCAGGCTGCGGCGACTGATACTGATACCGAACAGTCCTGCCAGCAACAGGATCAGCACCGAAAAGTACAGGGCATTTCCGGCAAGCACCCGGAACGGCGCCCAGTAGGTCGAGTGAGGAACGGCCAGCAACACCCTGGCGGCCTTTCGTTCAGACCCTGCATGATTCAGTATCGGCAACACACGAATGCTGTAACGTTCACCATCCACGTCCAGCACTTCAGTGTGTTTCGACGAACCGATCTGACTGATCAGCGGTAATTGTGTCTTCAGGCCGGCAATACTGCTGGCCAGTACGACGTTATCACTGAATATTGCCATGTCGGCATAAACCAGATCCTGCAACGCCTGCAAGTCCTGTTCAGAAAACCGTTTGCCGACAATCAGTGCGCCAACCCGCCCACCAAGTGGATTTTCAATTGGCACGGCAACCAGTTGCAACAGGCTGTCAAACATCAACGCATTCCCGAATCTGACCACATCGCCTGCCGCGAGTCCGCGCACCAGGTCAAGCAAATCAGTCGAGCCCAGCACCTGGGAAGAAGTAAAGTGCGGCTTGTCACCCACACCGGCAACGTCACCCGGCCCGGTACCCAGGTAGACGGCAATAAAATCCGCGCCGGGACGGGGATACAGATCATCGAGCATACCGCGCACAGTCGCGATATCGCCTGTCAGCGTTGCAGCAATAAGGCTGGGTTCTGTGCGCACACTTCGTGCAACACTGAACAGATTATCAAAGGTATTCTTCTGGGCACTGACAAATACCTTGCTCGCACGATCAAGGTCATCGTGAATACCGGCAGCAACGTGATCCCTGATCAACAGGAACGCGGCACCCGCCACGCCTGTCAAAACGGCCAGCACCAGTGAAATAACAAACAGCGTATTTTTCTGTTCTATGTTCAAGTGCTAATCCAGCATCCACCTAGTCACGATAAAGTTGTTCCACACCGGCCTGCGCGTTCAACTGCCCACGACCCTGCCCACCTCCGCGCGACACCACCCGCAGCGCCAGTGGAGGTGGCGAAGTCATGGCCCTCACCTCAACCCAGCGTGTCTCGGCAGCCGGTGCAGCAAGACGCAGCTTCCAGCGGCCGCCAGCCAGCCCGACAAAATGAAAATCACGCCCGGACATCACTGTTTCCAGGTAGGGCGTATCCACCACATCGATTCGCGCATAGCTCTTGTTGTGGATACGACAAAAAAAATGCGTTGTTCCGGGCACATCGAGCACCAGCTTCGGACTGGATGCCTGGCTGCCGTTTGCCCGGTCCAGGCGCGCCGACCAGGGTTTTCCCGATGACAGGGAAAATATCTGGTGGTAAACCCCGTCACGATTCACGAAACGGATGCTGTCGCCCTTCTTGACAGTAAAGAATGCCGGCGACATGCGATTACCCACGATTTCCACCCGGTGCAGACGGGAACGCCCTGGCACGACATGCTGCCCCTCGGCGGGCAGAAGGGCTACGGAAACCGGCTGTGCCTGGACATCCGCACCTGCCGGGAACATACCCTGGTACTCAACCGTGATGGTTCCTCTTACCTCGGCTGCAGAGGCCCGCTGCCCAACGCCCGCCAGGCCTGCCAGCAGCGCCAGTGACAACAACCTTGATATCAATATGTTGCGAACCATCAATGCTTAAACCCCATAAATCCTTTTCCGGTTCTGGAGCTAGCGGCCGCGAATATGATTTAATGAGTATTGTGAGTTACCCGCCTGACAATGACAGCCTCGAACAGCTACGCCGGCAACTGGCGAATTTTGCTGAACAACGCGACTGGCAACAGTTCCATTCACCGAAAAACCTTTCCATGGCGCTGATCGCCGAGGCCGCCGAACTGGTGGAACATTTCCAGTGGCTCAGCGAGGCGCAAAGTCTCGAACTCGACGATAAAAAACATGCCGAGGTGCGCCTGGAGCTGGCTGATATCCTGATTTACCTGGTCCGTACGGCCGACCAGCTCGGAATCGACCTGATTTCCGCCGCCAACGACAAGATTGCCATCAATCACAAGCGTTATCCTGTTGAAAAAGTTAGGGGAAAAGCCGGACGCGGCGAGGATTTCCGCTAACCCTGGCGCACCCCTGGAAATGCGTTCCTGCGCACGACCCATTATAAAGATTCCGTCGCAGTTTCCGCTAACAGGCAGGTGGCTGTCTGTGGACAGCACCCGATCATTTACAACTGCTGCGGAGTACCACGCGGATGCCGGAATTTCTGTCTCCCGAACAGGCGATGCGCCTGATCGACACCTGCCCAATCCCTATGATTCTGTTAACGACGGCTGGCGAAGTTTATGCCTGCAACCCGGCCCTTGAAGCAATGCTCGGAAAAGCGCAGGTTGATGAACTCGCAGGCGCGTCGGCCAGTCGCACGACCAGCCCGGTACTCAAGGCCCTCCTCGGCAACACCAGCCAGACCCGCTGGACAGACAGCAACGGGCAGACCCGTCACTATGAAATTATGTGTGCCAGTACGGGTGGTGAAATGTCACTGGAAGCCCGCTATTTCATCGACATCACACGCCAGCATGCGCTCGAACAATCGCAACAGACACTCCGTGAAGAATTACGCGAGCATACCCTCACCGATTCTGTCACCGGCCTGCTCAACCGGCGTGGTGTGATGCTGGCGCTGGAGCCACAGGTGGCAAGATCGCGCCGCTACAACAGCCCGATCTCGGTCATCATGCTGGATGTCTGCGGCAGCAACGATGACGATACACTGCGCAAACAGGTTGCTCGCCAGCTCAAGGACCAGTTGCGCTGGGCGGACCTGGTGGGTTGCGACGATAAACAGGCATTCGTGCTGGTACTGCCTGAAACCGGTGAAAACGATGCACGACGACTGGCCGAAAAGCTGTGTGTACGACTCACCGGGTCTGCCCGTGATGATGCTCCTGAACATGCCCTTTCTGTCACTTATGGCGTGACTGGCTGGCGGCGCACGGACAATGCCATCACATTACTCAAACGCGCCAGGCTGGCGCTGCAACAGACAACGGCCGGAAATCATCGGGAACCGGTAGCCCTTTAGGCTTTCCACACTGTGACCACTCCGCGCAAAACCGCCAGCACCAACCGGCCGGCCGGACACGATGATGAGCGTGTCATCAAGGCTGAGTTCACGCGTCCAGGCCATAACAACATCGCAGTGGATGCGCTTGAACTGCGCGCGGTTCGACGCCGTTTTATGGCGATCAATCAGGATCGCATGCGCCGCGTTCGCGAATCACTGGAAACCCGCCAGCAGGTCTTCATGCAGCTGTTGCCACTGTTGTTCCACATCAATCACCCCATGCTTCCGGGCTACCTGTCAAACAAAACACCGTGCGGCATTTCCGACTACGCGCCCGGCAAACGCTGCATTCAGGCGGCGCGCAAGCTGGCGCGCAGTTTCAGTTACCGGCGGCGTGCACAGCGACGCTATTCCATCCATGCACTTTATATGATGGGCAGCACCGGCACGATTGCCTACTCACGTGCCAGCGACTTCGATATCTGGGTCTGCCATCGTCCCGGCCTGCCGCACGACGAGGTTGCGGCACTGCGCGAAAAGGCTGACGCCATCCAGGGCTGGGCGGAATCGCTCGGGCTGGAAGTGCATTTCTTTCTCATGGACGACGAATCGTTTCGTGAACAGGAACACCAGCAACTGTCGAACGAAAATGCCGGCAGCTCGCAACATCACCTGCTGCTCGATGAGTTTTACCGTACCGGCCTGCTGATTGCCGGGCGCTTCCCGGTGTGGTGGCTGGTACCACCGCAGTACGAGGCAAGGTACGATGAGTACGTAGACAAGCTCATCGTCAACCGGTTTATCAAGGCTGGTGATATTGTTGATTTTGGCGGCCTGTCAGCACTGCCCAGTGAGGAGTTCTTCGGCGCCACCCTGTGGCAACTCTACAAGGCCGTGGACTCGCCCTACAAGTCCATCCTGAAAATCCTGCTGATGGAAGCCTACGCCAACCAGTACCCGGATATCGACCTGCTGGCAATGCGTTTCAAAAAAATGGTGCACCAGGCTGATGTGCAACTCGACCGCCTGGACCCCTATGTCATGATGTGTAATACGGTGGAGGAATACCTGTTCTCCCGCCGTGAAATGGAGCGGCTTGATCTTGCGCGCCGCTGTTTCTACTTCAAGGTCAACGAGGCCATGAGCAAGCCCGACCGCGGGCTGTTACAGTCGTGGCGTCGCGAAGCCATCCGTGAACTGGTGGACAGCTGGGGCTGGAGCCAGGCCAAGCTCACCATGCTCGATCAACGCCGGCAGTGGAAGATCAAGCGTGTGCTTGAAGAACGTCACCTGCTGGTTGATGAACTTACCCGCAGCTATCGCGCGCTGTCCCGGTTCGGCCGGGAAAATGATCACAGTGCAATCGCCATCAATGCCGATGACCTGAATCTGCTGGGCAGAAAACTCCACGTTGCCTTTGAACGCAAGGCTGGCAAGGTGGAACTGATCAACCCCGGTGTATCCAGTGACCTGTCGGAAGAGCGCCTGTCGTTGCATTATACGAGTGAAGAAGGGCAACACGGCTGGGCGGTCTACCGCGGCGCTGTAATGGAACGCGATATGGATGAACACGAGCCCCTGAAACGCTCCGCCGGTCTGCTGGACCTGCTCGCCTGGTGCCATTTTAACGGCCTGATCAATCGCAACCCCTGCACGGTCAGCATTCACCCCACAGACTGTTGCCTGAGCCAGTGGGAATTACGCTGTGTACTGGACTGTCTGCAGCAATTGTTTCCCGGCGGCAAACTGCCGGAAACCGATATGCGTACACTGGCCAAACCCACCACACTGCGCCAGGCCGGATTGTTCATTAATCTGGCACAGGACCCGATGTCCAAGCTCACGCGCAACGGCATGCAACTGGTCAGCGAGCGCATAGACCCGCTCAGTTATGGCGGCCAGTGGGAAAACCTTGCCATCAGTTTCCAGATGATTGCACTGACCTCATGGGGTGAACTGCTGACGTTCCGTTACAGCGGCCATACTGCACTGATGGACTGCCTGTGCGACTACTTCGCCTGGCTGCCTGTCAACCATGGTGCTGTCCCGCCACCCATACCCTGTTTCAGCTTTTCCTCTTCACGTGGCGCGATTATCGCACGACGAATCGAAGACCTGTTCCGCGATGTGGCCGAGTACTTTTACCGCAACTACTGGCGACGCCATGCGCGTTATGCACTGCGTGTCGGCCAGCACTATTTCGTACTGCAGTGCGAAAACGATGTACCACGCTACCTGGAACTGGAATCAAGAGAGGCGTTACTGGATCATCTTGGACAGGCTCAGCAGGCATTCAGCCCGATTCATATTGACGCACAGACACTGGACAACTCACCCCTGGGTATCGCGCTGGAACATAATCGCGAAGGGGTTGTGCAACTGTTCTACCGCCTCGATCATGGTCACGCGGAAGTGTGGATACTCGATGAACGGGGTTCGCTGTTTCACCAGCGCAGCATATTTCACGACCGCCAGACACTGCTGGGACAGTTCCAGCGTTTCCTGGAAGCTGTTCGTTACCGTCTGCGCAACATGCACCAGCCAAGCAGCCTTTCTGACGATGATGACACAGAGTATTACCGTCTTGTGCGCGACAGTACGGGGCAATGGTTCCCGGAAACCCAGCACACATCGCACTGGGTCGACAACCACTTTCTCGATGTTCAGGTTATCGGCAGCCCGGATGACGGCGCCCAGGGAACATTCAGTATTTTCTGCGGCAAGCGCGAGTTTTCCGTGCTGGAACACGCGGACAATATTTTCCTGACCGTGGCACGCTACATCACCGAACAACGCGGCAGCGGCAGCCGCTACCCGATCTACATTACTGATATCGACCTGTCTGCATCGGTACTTGCTTCGGAAGCCAGTGGCGGGGTACAAACCATTCTTTTCCTGAACCAGAAAAAGCGCATTGAGGCCCTGCTCAATGACTCGCTGCATCAGCTGCGCAAGCGCTGACCAAACCGTCATGCCTGCGCATGCCTGTATCCAGCACCTTCAATCAATCGGGTTGCAGATAACCGTTACTCGCTGAGACGCACCTGTTCCAGGATGCCCTGGATATCCGTCTCCCAGCGATCGAACTGCTTGCTGATCTCCGGCTGTGTATAGAAAGGACGCAGATGCTGGAAACTGGATGCCAGCAGCAGGGTTTCATCGCCTTCGGCAAAAATTGCAATCTTCAACGGAAGAAATGGCACAAGGTCCAGATAACGTTCGCCGACCTTGCGGATCTCTTCCGGCTTGCCAAAAAAAACCACCCGGTAGCGGTCTGTCTTGAAACCTGACTTTGTCAGGCCAATATCGACACGCTGCACTCGCGACAAGGTATAGCCCTGCTGCTTGATGGCCTTTTGCAAGGCAATCATGGTCTCTGGAAAGGCCATTTCCGAGCGCACCATATACAAGTCCTGCGCACCCGCGGACGCAGCCATCAACAACAGGATACCTGCCAGCCACATTCTCATAGCGTCGCCTCCTCGAGGATTTCGCTGTACAGGCGATGCATGCGCGCGCAGGCCTTGTCCAGCTCACGGTTGTTGAACAGGTGGCTGAGGTTCTCGGGATTAATGGTAACCAGCTCAACGCCGTTTTCGGTCTCCTGCAAGGTTACCCTGCACGGAAGAAACAGGCCCACACGTGGATCAATCGACAGCGCCTCGTTCAAAAACGAGAAACTGCAAAAATAAACAATGTACTGGCGTCGGTTTTCCTTGCCCTTTTCAACAAAGCCGGTGTCCAGCGTCTGCTCACGAATAATACGGAAGTTACGTGCGGACACGGCTTTTTTCAGGTTATCCAGTGTCTCCTCGAAACTGTAAGGTGATTCCATACGGATAATGGGTGATTGGCTTTTGCGTACCGGGACTTCATCGGCCGGTAGCTGGCGCAACCATGCCACCAGGTCATTGGCATCCCGTGCCTTCAAACCCAGTTCAGTAATAGAAGGCATCGGCGTGCCATGCCTTCCACGCAACAGGGTCGCCCTGAGCATGGCGTCACTGACCGATTGCTGGAAGCCGGGATTGTTCAGTGCAGGGGCCATAATCGGTGCTTCGCGCGGGCGCGAGAAGGTTACCCCGGTGCCTTCACCACCCTGCCCACGTTCACCATGGCAGGAAGCACAGTACTGTGTAAACAATTGCTTGCCGCGCAGCGCATCACCCTTCAATGGCGTGTTGTCATACTCAGGCGCCGCTGCATCAGACCAGCTTCGAATGGCCTGTATGATGGCGCCGACTTCCTCCTCGCCGAGAGACGGGAAGGCTGGCATAACACGCCCGGGCCGGCCGTGCCGCAAGGTGTTGTGGAGGTATTCATCACTGGCAACCGCCAGAAAATCGGGCAGGTTCAATGGCACACCCACACCACCAGCGCCATCACTGCCGTGGCAGGCGGCGCAATGCTGCTGGTAGAGTAGCGTGCCATCTGGCCGCAGCGCTTTCGCCGTTGCCGCGCCAGTGGCCATTACGGCTACCAGCAGAAATCCTCTACACAGGTATCGAATGTGTTTCTTCATGGTGTGCCATTCTCCCGGAGAGTGACGTAACCGGCCTTGATTTGAATCAACCCAGCCGTACTGCAATCCAGTCGCGAAGACTTTGCACCTGCGGCGGGCACAGGCTGTGCTGCATGGGCCAGGCATGGAATTCTACCGTATAACCCACTGCTTCCAGCGCAGCACGCGTTCTTTCAGCAGCGGCAAACGGCACAATGTGGTCCTGCTCGCCGTGGTCGATGCGGATAACCAGCTGTGCCGGGTCTGCCCGTTTTTCAGCCGCCAGCATTTCGGGACGCGGCAAATAGCCTGACAGGGCCAGTACACCGGCAAGTGGCTCCACCCTGCGCAATGCCGTATGCAATACCACAGCCGCACCCTGGGAAAAGCCCGCCAGCAGTATACGCTCTGTGGGAACACCTCGTTCCACTTCACGTTCAATCAGTGACAACACGTGCTGCCGCGCACGCTCGATCCCTTCAACATCCTCTCCCTTGTTGAAAGACATGTCGTAGATGTCGTACCAGGCACGCATCACCATGCCGCCATTCAGCGTTACAGGCTGGTGTGGCGCATGTGGCAAAACAAAGCGAATACCCAGGCTGTCTGACAGCCCCCATTCGCGCGCCAGTGGCTCGAAATCATTACCGTCGGCACCCAGTCCGTGCAGCCATATCACTGTGCCCTTCGCTTCACCCGGTGGTTCAATCTCCAGCATTTCCAGCATGGTTGTTCCCGTGTTGACTGTTCCGGCCCATGTTACCCGTAACCCGGCGCAGGTTCGACTTGGGCTTTTGCCGCCGGCTTCGTATACTGCCGGCCTGTTACCCGGGGATTATCGATATGAAACCTTGCTGGGCAAGCTACCTCCTCTGGCTGGTCATCGGCATTGCCGGCGCCGGCGCCATGCTGTCATCCTGCGGGCAGAAAGGCGGCCTTTACCTGCCGGAACAAGCCGAAACCGGCGACGACACCCAAAAGTAACCTGTATGGATTATTTCGATTACCGCAACGGCCGCCTGTGCGCCGAACAGGTCGATGTCGCCACACTGGCCGACCAGTACGGCACACCGCTGTATATCTACTCCCGTGCTACGCTTGAAAGGCACTGGAACGCCTTTGACGAGGCGCTGGGCGACCATCCGCACCGGGTCTGTTATGCCGTCAAGGCCAACTCCAATCTGGCGGTGCTGGCGCTGCTGGCCAGACTCGGCTCCGGTTTCGACATCGTATCCGGCGGAGAACTGGCGCGCGTACTGAAAGCCGGCGGTGACCCGGCCCGGATCGTTTTTTCCGGTGTGGGGAAAACCGTCGCGGAAATGGAAACTGCGCTGGAAACCGGTATCCACTGTTTTAATGTTGAATCTACAGCCGAACTTGTACGCCTGAATGACGTCGCTGCGGCACACGGGGTTTGTGCCCCCGTATCGTTGCGCGTCAATCCGGACGTGGATGCCCACACCCACCCTTACATCTCCACCGGCCTCAAGGAAAACAAGTTTGGTATCGAGGTAAACGCTGCGCGCGATGCATACCGGCAGGCTGCCGACAGTCCGCATCTCGACGTCTGCGGCATCGATTGCCACATCGGTTCACAGCTCACGGAAATTGCACCGTTCGTGGATGCGCTGGACCGTGTGCTGGAACTGGTCGATCACATCGAGTCAGACGGCATCCCGATCCACCACCTGGATCTGGGCGGCGGACTGGGTGTACGTTACCGTGACGAACACCCGCCGCTGCCGGAACAATACGTACGGCCACTGATGGCCCGGCTGGCTGGCTGCGACAAGGAAGTACTCATCGAACCCGGTCGTGCCATTGCTGCGAATGCCGGCATCCTGGTGACCGGGTTGCAATATCTCAAGGAAACCGCCGCGCACAACTTCGCCATTGTCGATGCCGCCATGAATGACCTGTTGCGCCCGGCGCTGTACCAGGCCTGGCAGGATATCGTGCCGGTGATACCACACGACGGCGAGGCGAAGCGCTGGGATATCGTTGGACCCGTTTGTGAAACCGGCGACTTCCTCGGCAAGGATCGCGAACTGACACTTGCACAGGGCGACCGGCTGGCCGTGCGCTCTGCAGGTGCCTATGGGTTTACCATGGCTTCCAACTACAACAGCCGCCCACGGCCGGCGGAAATTCTTGTCGATGGTGACAAGGCTTATCTGGTTCGCCAGCGGGAAAGCATCGAGCAGTTGTTTGATGATGAGTTGATACCGGATCTGTAAGGGATGGAGAACGAATCAATTCATCGCAGCGCTTTTAGACCAACTGCCACGAAGGGCAGCAGCCCGACTATTGATACCACGGTTGCACCAACAGGCAGATCGGCCGCAAAGGATAGCCACAACCCGGCAACTGCACCGAGCAGGCCCAGACCCCATCCCACGAGCAGGCGACCCACGAATGAATAGACCATTAATGATGCGCTGAACGCTGGTATGATCAGAAAGGCAAATACCAGCAACACCCCGGCGAAGTTGACCGCGAGGGTAATCACGACCGCAAACGATGCGAAGAACAGGAATTCCCACAGGAAGCCAGGGTGCCGCGTATCTTCCGCTCTAAACGACAGGCCATAAAAGCGCTTGCGGTAAACCAGGTGCAGCAAGGCAAGCAACGCAGTCACCACAGCCACCACCGCGATCTCCTGCCAGCGCACCCACAGTATGTTGCCATTGAACAGGGACTTGAGTTCTTCCATGCCTTGTGAGGAACGGCTGAGGATGACGATGGACAGGGCGGTGGCTACCACATAGACGCAGCCGATGATGACCTCACGTGTCGTTTTGCCCGGGATGCGACGTAGACCGGCAAAGGCAAAGGCGGCGGTCAAGGTCGCACCAAAGGCATAAAGCTGTGCGGTCAAACCATGTGGTTCCACCCCGAACAAAAAGGCGAAGCTCATACCCAGGGCTGCCATCTGGGCCAGTGCCAGATCCACGAATATAATGCCGCGCGCGAGTACATGCAGACCCAGATAGGTGTGGGTCAGGATCATCAAGGCGCTCATGACAAACGCTGGCAACAGAATCAACCAGGGCTCCATGTTACTTTCCTCCCGTGTTGTTCAGCGCCACCACGATGGCGTCAAACAAATCGAAATAGGTATGAATATCGGGTTGCGACCCGACCGATTGGGGCAATACCGCCACACGAATACCCGTCTGCTCGTTCAGATAGCTTGCCGAGCGGCGCTCGTAATAGGGTTCCATGATGAGCAGGCCGATGTGCTCGGCCTTAATGCGTGCCACCAGTGTGCCCAGGGTGGCGGCGCTGGGAGCAATACCAGGCCTGGGTTCAACTTCATCGACGACACGAAACCCGAAAGCATCCGCCAGATAAATAAACGACTTGTGATAGGCGATGACCGGCTTGCCTTTGAGTTGTGCCAGGCCGGCGCGCCAGGCCGTTAGCTTGCTGTCCATCATTTTCACAAAGACCTTGAACCGGTGCTGATAATCGTCCTTGTGTACGGGGTCCAGCTCACCCAATCGGGTGGCGATGGCCTGCGCCATACGCACCCCGTTACGTGGATCCAGCCAGTAGTGCGGATTGCCTCTGGCATGCACGTCACCCATGGCGCGTGACACCGGGCCGCTGATCTTACCCAGCAATGGAACCACACTGGAGAGGTCCAGATAGCCGGGGTTGCCAGGCTGCACCTGGGCATTACGCGCCGATTGCAGCAGCGGCGGCAGCCAGCCGATCTCCAGGTCGGCACCGATCACCAGCAGCAGATCGGCACGAGAAACCTTGCGGATCATACTGGGTTTAGCAGCAGCAAAATGCGGGTCGCGAGTGCCAGGTGTCAGGCTCTGTACCTGCACCTGTTCGCCGCCCACCACTTCGGCAATGGCCGCCAGATCCTGTGTGGTCGTGACGACCCGTAACACCGCGTGACTGGTCAGGGAGGTCATCAACAACAACAGCCCGAACAAGATTCCGGATAATTTTTTCATACTGCCCCCCTAAAAAACGTGGGCAGCATGGCTGCCGAGGTTGAATTCAAACTGGAGCCAAAGGGAATCAGCAGTTTTAGCGGGCAAGTGTTGTATCCAGTCGCGATTGTATTGCAAACGCACTTTGCTGTATTCCGTGGGATACCAGGTCAGGCTGGGGGACAGCCGCTTACGCGTATCACGAAGCGGGTCGGTTGAGGTATTGCCATCCGC
Source organism: Thiogranum sp. (assembly GCF_058323355.1). Lineage (NCBI taxonomy): Bacteria > Pseudomonadati > Pseudomonadota > Gammaproteobacteria > Chromatiales > Ectothiorhodospiraceae > Thiogranum > Thiogranum sp. The sequence goes on along the minus strand of NZ_JBTTIO010000013.1, from coordinate 11,579 downwards.
AGTGGCGTATTCGGCACGTAGCCCTGCGATCCAACGAGGCTTGAACCCCCACAATGCCTGGGTAAACAGCCCCCGGTCCTTGAGGGTTTCACGGCCGGGATCGCCCGGATCACCCGCTTCGTAGCGGCGCCTCAATATCTCTGTATGCCAGGAGACGAAAGGAAAACCGCGCTGGCTGTAGACGGGTTGCCATTTCAGATACAGATCCGCGCCATAGATATTGGTATCCGTCGTCATGCCACTGGCGTTGGGGCCCCACAGTCCGGAGACGCCGAGGTTCATGCTGACCGTATCTGACAGATCGAAGCCATTGAGCCAGCGCGCCGTATAGAGCAAGTCGCCAACATTGCGTGCATCCCTGTCAATCAGGGTATGGCCACCGATGTCTTCCCCCGGCGCATTCAGGAAACTGGTCACCGTTTCTCCCTTCGGGTTCTGAATGCCAAAATAGAGTTCCGAGTACCAGTCCGTCGGCATCAGCCAGGAAGCACGCACACCCTGGCTGCGCAGGCCATCACCACCGAAGAAGCGTGACAACACCACGGGCTGATCCACGAAGGCCCAGGTGTGAGGATGTTGAGCGTTCTGACGGCCAAACTCGGTGAAATACTGCCCCCCCTTGACTTGCAGGCCCCACGGCAAGCTACGGGTGGTAAAAAAAACTTCTTCCAGTTCCACCACCGTTTCGCCATCGGCATCGATCTGAAAAATGATATGGGCCTCGGCATCAAAGTAAGGGTCCACCGTGCCAGCAATAGACAACTCCACGTTCTGCACCGTAAAACCGTTCTGGTTGGGATCGTGAGCGCCGCCTTGCAAACCTCCCGGCGCGTCGGTATCGACACTGGAACCACCCGCTGCAAACAGGCCGGACAGGCCGATCTGGAAGCCGCTATTACTTGCCGTGGATGGTGTGGGTATGGCAGGGGAAACAGCCACCGTAACACTTTTATCTGATTTTGATTCCAGCCCATCCAGACGCTGTTCCAGCGCATTGATCTGTCGTTCACAGGTTTGTTGCAAGCGCTGCATTTGCTGCTTGATTTCTGTTAATTGCCGGCGCAAGGCCTCGGTCTCTTCCTCGGCAAACGCCGCCCCGGGATTGAGCAGCAATATACCAATAACGGCGGCTACCCGTTTAATACGAAAGTAACAATGCCCCATAGTGGACTCCTGTTCTGATTTATCAGCGATACATTGCAGTCGACGCCATGCAGCAGTACGCCACGTGGTTTAGTCGTCGGTCGTTCGTAAAGAGATTGATCAGAACAGGGGTGGCGCACGCGCCCACAGGGTGTGGAACTGGAGTGATAGTTGGTATTCAGTATCTGTAGCAGGAAGCACATACGCCAATAGCTTCAGCGGAGCAAGTAAGGAAGGTACGTCCAAAGAGGCCACTGGCACATGGCTGAGACGGCAGACCTGGCATTCGCCGTGTCCACCCAGGCCTCCACCGCTCACATCAAGATCATGCAGAGCAACATGCGCCGCGGCGAACACCAGGACGAAGACCAACACCAGTCTAATGAGACGGTTCTCTTCGCTGCCCTGGCGGAGTGTTTTCCTCAACATACAGCTATAATCTCATGCATGCATAACGAATGAAATCGCGACCCGTTCATTTTGTTAACAGCGCACCCGGCCACTCGGCTTTCCCGCACCATCAATAATCCCTTTTTCCAGCAGCCAGGCCCTCGCATCCCCGGCATCCCGCTCAAACCAGGCTTTCGCCGATCCCAGTCGAAAGGTGTATCCCCAGGCATCCATATCTGCCATTAACCTGTCACGACCAACACCCGGTAATCGGTCAGCAAGCAGGATCTGCAGATAACACACTGCATTCTCTTCATCGTAATCGCCGCCCGCATCGGTATGCAGGCCCGCACGCCGTTCCGGCGTCATACAGATGAAGTGGCAGGCCTCGTGGAGAGCGGAGTGCACCGGTGTGTCATCGCGTAGCAACAATTTATTCCCGACCAGGCCGGCCTCGCTATCGCCCCAGAAGCTGCCGGGAATGGCACTGTCGGCTGCCACTCTTTCACATTGCAGACCATATTCGCCCAACAGGGCCTGCAAGGCGTCAATACCGGGCTGTTGTACGCTGAGCACGTCAGGCGTCTGTGGCATGGCTTCACAGTTCATGTGACAAATTCTCTGCCGCCATCGCCTCACTTGCAAATCCCCGCCCGACCCGTACCCTGAGCCGAATGGAACTGAAGTTCACCAAAATGCACGGCCTCGGTAATGATTTTGTCGTCATCGACGCCATCCATCAGCCACTACAGCTCGACACCCACCAGTTGCGCTTTCTTGCTGATCGCCGCCATGGCGTGGGTTGTGACCAGATTCTGCTGGTGGAGGCTTCCGACCGGCCCGATGCCGCGTTCCGCTACCGTATTTTCAACGCCGATGGTGGCGAAGTGGAACAGTGCGGCAATGGCGCGCGTTGTTTTGCGCGCTTCGTACGCAAAATGGGCCTGACAGATGCTGACCGCATCCCGGTCGATACCCGTGCCGGGTTGATCGAATTGCTCGTCGGCGATGACGACCAGGTCACAGTGAACATGGGTGTACCGGTACTCGAACCTGCCGACATCCCCTTCGAGGCACTGGTACGCGCACCGCAGTATGCACTGTCGGTCGAAGGTGAAACGCTGGAAATCGGCGCGCTGTCACTGGGCAATCCACATGCCGTGCTGCAGGTGCCACACCTCGATTCCGCTCATGTCGCCCGGCTCGGGCCACTGATCGAATCACACCCCCGCTTCCCCAATCGCGTCAACGCAGGCTTCATGGAAATTGTCGACCGCGGGCATATTCGCCTGCGCGTCTATGAACGCGGTGTTGGTGAAACCCTCGCCTGCGGATCGGGCGCCTGCGCGGCTGTTGTCGCCGGGCGCCTGTGGAACGAACTGGATGAACGCGTTGAAGTCCAGCTGCGCGGCGGAAATCTTGTGGTAAGCTGGGCGGGTGGAAACCAGCCGGTGCTGATGACGGGGCCGGCCACCTTTGTTTTCGAGGGCAGAATAACATTATGACATCCCAGGCCAATGCCACCCCTGCAACGGCACAGGAACCCGATGCCGAACAGGTCGCCAGATACCTGGCCAACCACCCCGATTTTTTTGAAAACCAGCCGGATCTTGTTGCCGAACTGCGCTTGTCCCATGCCAGCGGCAGCGCGGTTTCGCTGATCGAACGCCAGGTCCAGGTACTGCGTGAACAAAACGAAGACCTGAAATCCAGGCTGCGGGAACTGGTGGATGTCGCGCGCGTCAATGACCGCCTCAGTGATCGTGTCCACCGCATGACGCTGGATCTGCTCGCCACCGATACTGCCACAGCCCTGACCGACACCCTTGAAGATCGCCTGCGCAACGAGTTCAATGCCGATGCTGTGAGTCTGTTTCTGACCGGCATCGACGACAGCCAGCAGCGTGAAAGCGGTGTTCTGCAACTGGACGCTGACGAAGATCTGAAAGCCCTGTTCACACCTGCTTTCCAGGAAAGCAGGCCACTGTGCGGAAGACTGGGTACTGAACAAACCGGATTCCTGTTCCGGGAGCAGGCCCGGGTAATCAAATCCACCGCCGTCATACCCCTCGGTCATCAGGCCCGGGCCGGGCTGCTGGCTATCGGCAGCCGTGACGCCAATCGTTTCAGCGATAGCATGGGAACGCTGTTCCTCACCCACCTGGGTGAACTGTTGCTGGCGCTGCTGAAACAAAAAGGACTTGGCTGACACGCCGTGCAGCGTGAGGCTCTCGACTGGCTGGAACGCTACCTGGCGCACCTGCGCGAACAGCGCCAACTGTCACCCCACACCCTGAGCAACTACCGGCGCGACCTGTGCGCCGCTGTCAGCTGGTGCGACAAAAACACCATTGACGAATGGCGCCAGCTGGACAACCAGCATGTACGCCTCTGGAGTGGCGAGTGTCACCGCAAGGGGCTGGGCGGGCGCAGTATCCAGCGCCGACTTTCGGCACTGCGCGGCCTCTGCCAGTTCCTGATTCAGCACAGGATACTGCAACACAACCCGGCGCAGGATATCCGCGCACCGAAATCAGCGCGTAAACTTCCCCACAGCCTGGACGTTGACCGCCTGCAACGGTTGCTGGACGTGAAACCGGAAAACTGGCTGGAACAGCGCGACCTGACCATGATGGAACTGATGTATTCGGGTGGACTGCGACTGGCGGAACTGGTCGGTCTCGATCTCAACGATATTGAGCCGGGCGGAGGTACAGCCCGGGTGCTGGGCAAGGGCCGCAAAACACGCATCGTACCGGTCGGTCGCAAGGCACAGGCCGCGGTTGCCAGCTGGCTGCCGCTGCGTAACCTGCACGCCGACGAAAATGAAACGGCCCTGTTTATCAGCCGCAACGGCACCCGCGTCAGTCCACGCAGTGTTCAGCAACGGCTTAAACGCTGGGCATTGAAACAGGGGCTGGAAAGCTGCCTGCACCCGCACGCCCTGCGCCACTCCTGTGCCACCCACGTCCTCGAATCCAGCGGCGATCTGCGCGCCGTGCAGGAACTGCTCGGCCACGCCAACCTTGGCACTACACAGATCTACACCCATCTGGATTTCCAGCACCTCGCACAGGTCTATGACGCCGCACACCCACGGGCACGGAAAAAATAGTTGCCGCAAATCGCTTTCACTACGCCGCTAACCGGCGGTTTTACCGGGTTTTAGCCTGAACCCGGCACGGGTCTGGTGTACAATCGCCGGCCACTTTGGACAATTTCAGGAATGCGGCGTGGAACAGTACCGAGGCACAACCATTCTTTCCGTACGACGCAACGGCCGCGTGGTCGTTGGCGGTGACGGACAGGTATCCATGGGCAACACAGTGATGAAAGGCAATGCACGCAAGGTACGCACCCTGTACCACGGCAAGGTACTGGCAGGCTTTGCCGGCGGCACCGCCGACGCCTTCACCCTGTTCGAGCGCTTCGAGGCCAGGCTGGAAAAGCACCAGGGCCACCTGACGCGCTCGGCCGTCGAACTGGCCAAGGACTGGCGCACCGACCGCATGCTGCGCCGGCTCGAAGCCCTGCTGGTGGTGGCGGACAAGGAGGCCTCGCTGATCATTACCGGCAACGGTGATGTGATCGAGCCGGAAGACAGCCTGATGGCCATTGGTTCCGGCGGACCGTTTGCACAGGCTGCCGCACGCGCCATGCTGGAAACCACAGAACTCGACGCGCGCAGTATCGTCGAAAAGGGACTGAACATTGCAGCCGGCATTTGTGTCTATACCAATCACAATCTCACGCTGGAAGAACTCGAGTGTTGAGCAGCACTCCGCCGCAACAGAGCACATAGTGAAACCATGTCTGAAATGACCCCCCGCGAAATCGTCCAGGAACTGGACAAACACATTATCGGCCAGGACGACGCCAAACGCGCCGTCGCCATCGCCCTGCGCAACCGCTGGCGCCGCCAGCAGGTCGAGGAACCGCTGCGCAGCGAAATCACGCCAAAGAATATTCTGATGATCGGCCCTACCGGTGTTGGCAAAACCGAGATCGCGCGGCGACTGGCGCGGCTCGCCGATGCCCCCTTCATCAAGGTGGACGCCACCAAGTTTACCGAAGTCGGCTACGTGGGACGTGATGTCGAGTCCATTATCCGCGACCTGATGGAAGTTGCCATCAAAATGACCCGTGAAACGGAAATGGCCAAGGTACGCCACCGCGCGGAAGATGCTGCCGAGGAACGTATCCTCGACGTACTGCTGCCCAAACCGCGCAGTGTTGGCTTCGGCACAGAAACGGAAGACGACGACGGCAGTGACACGCGGCAGAAATTCCGCAAGATGCTGCGTGAAGGCAAACTCGATGACCGTGAAATCGAGATCGAGGTTTCCGCCGCGCCAATCGGGGTGGAGATCATGGCGCCGCCCGGCATGGAAGAGATGACCAGCCAGTTACAGGGCATGTTCCAGAACCTCGGCGGCGGCCGCACCAAGACACGCAAGCTGCGCGTTGCCGATGCACTGAAAGTGCTGATCGAGGAAGAAGCTGCACGCATGATCAACGAAGAAGACATGAAACTGCAGGCTCGCGAAAGCGTGGAGCAGAACGGTATCGTCTTCATCGATGAAATCGACAAGGTCACCCAGCGCAGCGATCAGGGCGGCAGCCCCGGCGTGTCTCGCGAAGGCGTGCAGCGCGACCTGTTACCGCTGGTCGAGGGCAGCACTGTAACCACCAAGCACGGCATGATCAAAACCGATCATATCCTGTTTATTGCCTCCGGCGCCTTCCACCTGTCCAAACCCTCCGACCTGATCCCGGAACTGCAGGGCCGCCTGCCAATTCGTGTTGAGCTGGATGCGCTCGGCGTTACCGAGTTTGTACGCATCCTGACCGAACCGGATGCTTCACTGACCGAGCAGTATTCCGCACTGATGAAAACCGAGGGCCTGACACTGACCTTCACCGACGACGGTATCGAGCGTATCGCAAAGGTGGCCTGGGAAATCAACGAACGCACGGAAAACATTGGCGCACGCCGCCTGCATACTGTCATCGAGCGCCTGCTGGAAACCATCTCCTACGAAGCGGCTGACAAATCCGGTCAGCAGGTGACGGTCGACGGCACCTATGTTGATGAACAACTCGACGACCTGGCCCGGGACGAAGACCTGAGCCGCTATATTCTCTGATCCTGCTTTTGAGGTAACACCGCACATGGCTGAAAAACATCCACACCCGACCGAAATCAACTTTCACCAGAAGTCCCGCACACTGGAAATAAAATTTGATGACGGCGCCGAATTCACCATGAGCTGTGAATACCTGCGTGTACATTCACCTTCCGCCGAAGTACAGGGACACGGCCCGGGCGAAGGTGTGCTGCAGGTCGACAAGGAAGACGTCAACATCAAGCACATCGAGCCGGTCGGCAACTACGCCATCCAGATCCATTTTGACGATGACCACAATACCGGTATCTACGCCTGGGAAACGCTGTACAGGCTGGGCGCAAACATGGAGGAAAACTGGAAAGCGTACCTGGAACGTCTCAAGGAGGCCGGTGCGCCGCACTCACAACTGGGTAACAAATAAAGACTCTTCCCCTGATCGGGTGGGTAAACATCATCTGACTATACCCTCGGGGTAAAGATCCAACCCACCAAGATGAAAGTAGATAGCATTGGCAAACCGCTCTTTGTTGCGGAAGCCTCTGCTGCGAACCTTCCACCCAAAGAGGTCATTCTGGATGTCGATGCGACAGTTATTCCATTGCGTGGCTATCAGGAAGGCCGATTTTTTCACGGGTACTATCGCGGTTATTGCTATCTGACCCGGTATATCCTTTGTGGCGAATACCTGTTTTATGCACCGTTTGAAAGCAGCCATTGCCGCAGAAATGGCTGGGGCCAGGTCACAGTATGAGGCGACTGAACAGGCGACACGCTTCTCGGTATCTTACCCGCACGAGCCGGTCCTGTGAACAACGCGTTATCGGTAAGGCGGAACATCCGCCCAAGGACGAAAACCCGCGTTTTGTCGTGACATCCTTAAGATTTATGTTTACGTCTGCAACCCACAACGCAAACGATGCGCACCTTCAGGGTCTGGCTTCCTGTCCCTCCGAACACGCACCTCCCCCGCGAACAGAACCATGCCCAGGCCGCCAGAAACAAATAACCACACTGCAGCGGGGACGGGGACAACCGAAAAATCCTGCTGACCGTCGAATGACCACGTGCTTCCGGCGAACGGCGCCTCGACCAGCGCCGAGCCGGGGACGCCATCCATGTCGGTATCGATCGATCCGACCGTTAAAATATCGTCTGCAAAGCCAAGAACCTGCATCGCGGAAAGCACGACAATATCCTTGTACTCCGCCCAGTCGATAAACACGACACCTGCAAACTGGGTCTCTTGCAGACTGAACGTGTACGCATTCTCCTGGCTGGAAATTCTTTCAGCACCCGAAGCACGGAGGTCGGCACATCCATCAAGCGTGCCGCCGATCTTGCAACTCACGGTCTCTCCGTTTAGCCGCCATGTCTCTGTCAACCAGGAAAACACCTTCGTTTCGGATATGCCACTACCTGGAATCCCATCCCATTGATATATTGCGACCAGATCCGCCCGCCATGGGCTTCCCATAAAATCGATGCTACTCTCAAAAAACCCTCGGAGTTGGGGATATCGAAAATTCCGGAAATATTGGGATCCTCGAACTGCAACGCACCTTCGTTGTCGTAGAATTCAAACCGGCCGGTAAAACGTGAAACCGTCGACGCATCCGCCACATCCATGTGCAGTGCGCCACCCGTCCACGCCAGAAGACATGAGACTACGTACAACAGTTGCTTTCTATAGATCCCGAAGACACTGATTTCCATCATTCCACCTTTCCATTAAGTTAGCAAAACCATCGATCGCCAGCGTGGGCGCACATCTGCGCCCGCAACGGCTCGACACACGCGACGATGTTTTACGCATGTTGAACTGTTTCGCGAAACTCCTGTGCCCGCACTGGTTCGCTTTCAGCCGACGCCTTAAGCTCAATGCCAAGCGTTGTTGCGCGTTGCGCCGCATGCGTCCGGTTTGTTGCCTCCAGCTCCGTAAGAATACTTTTAATGTGATTCTTCACCGTATAAAGACTGATATTAAGTATCATCCCGATTTCCCTGTTCGTCTTCCCCAATGTAACCCAGTACAGAACCTCTTTTTCTCTCTTCGACAAACACCTCAAATAATCCATCTTGAGAACTCCGTTGCGATATCCAAACAGGGCGCTCCGATAACGGTAAGCACCACCGCTTTTTTCATAAAAACTCTGATCAACCGGTCTTTCTGCCACGTAGAGAATGCCTGGACCCGGTAATGTCAAGCCCCGAACGTCGGTCGCAGGTAGCGGCAAGAATCGACCAGCGTTTACCTATAAACATTGAGACACCACTCCCCCTGTTTCACCCCCTTATTTTGACTGGAACATTACACCCTGCCCCAAATCCGGAAGCGTCGGGCATTATTTTTTCCAACTCACCTGCCCGGCGTTCCTGACGCTGCTCCGGTGCGTCCGCCTGCCGTGTCTTCACCGGCTGCGATCCCGCTCGTGGGACGGCAGCCGGTGAAACGGCAACGGCATCAGTTGCCACATATTCTAGTCATCCGAAGATAGCGCAAACCATAGCCCCTTCGAGCCACGAAGTCGGATGACTACAAACCTGAACACGCGATCAATTTAACAGCCCCTCCGCCTGCATCGCACCCCGAACGCTTTCGCGCTCTGCGACCTTTCGCGAAAATTCCTTGATGTTGGGCCACTTCTCAAGACCAATGCCGGTTGGTTCAGCCCAACTGGTAATCACGAACAGGTATGCATCGGCAATCGAAAACCCCTCGCCAACAAGGTACTCCTTTTCTCCCAGAAGCTTGTCGATGAAATCCAGTTTCTGTTCGATCGCCTTGATCGCGCGTTGCTTCGCATCATCCGGGCTTCCGTCGAAAAGCGGGACGAAGGCCTTATGCAGCTCTGTCGTGATAAAATTGAGCCGTTCCTGGAGCCGCGCCCTGTCAAAGGTGCCGTTTTCCGGTGCGAGACGTTTCTCAGGAAATCGATCTGCAATGTACTGCATGATCGCCACACCCTCGGTAAGCACCTCCTTGCTGTCGAGTTCAAGAACGGGCACGTAGCCATTCGGGTTGATCGATGAGAAATCATCACCGGTCTCGGTAGTCCGGGCCGCCAGATCAACCTTGACAAGCTCAAACGCGCTACCGGTTTCACGCAGTACGATATGTGGCGCCAGAGAACATGCACCTGGACTGTAATACAGTTTCATAATTTCACTCCTGTCCTTAGTGTTTGCCCGGAATGTGTCCCGGGCTGTGTAAACATTTCGCCGGAATAGACTATCGCCGAAGGTAACCTGGTGAAACCTCCAATCCGCCGAAAACCAGAGAATTGAGTTACCGCTTGGTAACCAGATGTAATCCGTGTTAGCTTTTAACTTCCTCGAAACAGTCCTGGAGTCTGTGTCAGATGTCACTAAAAGTAAGGAAAAATCGCAGCCCGCTTCCGAGATGCCCCCTAACCCAGTGCATGTCAATTATAGGCGGCGCATGGACCGCAAATATCATCTGGTACCTCAGTGCCGGCCCGCGCAGGTTTAATGAACTGCGTGTCGACCTCCCTGGCATTTCGGCCAAGGTGCTAACCACGCGATTGCGGGAGCTTTCCAGCAAGGGCATCATCGCCAGGGAGGTCAAGCCAACCTCACCGCCTTCCGTCGAGTACCACCTGACGCGTCCCGGTCACGACCTCATGCCGGCAATCGAGGCGATCATTGCCGTCGGCCGTAAGCTCAAGGGGGTTGGCGAATGCGACACACCCGTAAGCACCCACCACCCGGGTTCCGGGATATCTGTCCAACAACATCCAGACCAGCATGCCTGAACGGAACTGACACTATCCTGTCTGACAGACTGTCTCCGCTCATGACAACAAACCAACCCCCCGGAGTTTGCAGTTGATCTCCGGGGGGGTTTGAAGGAGGCATTGTGGCTCGCGCGACTTACGCGGCACGATTCAGCCGCCGGGCTTCACAACCTTTACCCCGTCAATGCACTGAATTCTGATCACGCCGTTTTCGATATAGGCATCCTGCAGGTGACCGCCACACTGCCTGTCAGCATCGATGAAATGGTGTATGTGCCGCTCGAAACCCGCGGTTATTTGCCGCTGTTCCGCTCTGAAATGAAAATCACTCCATCCTGAACGGTTCGTTCAGGGCAGCCGTCCCTGCCGATGGAGCGATGCCCATTCAAGTATGATCAGATGACATTGAGCCGGGAAACCGGTATGGAAGGCGTAGCCGAAGAGACAGGCATAGCGCCAGCCATGATTTGACGGTCAAACCGACGCTATGCCCCAAACCGTGCTTTCGCACAGCCTGCTCATAGTCTCACCAGAACAGGTCAAAACGCAACCCTCATCGGCCTGTAAGGCCGATGAACCCCAGTGCCCGGATGTTTCAATGTGCGCGTTGTCACTGCCAGGTCATTGTCTGTCGACGCTGTGACCGCGGCCATGTTTACTGCACACGAGGTTGTGCTAATCAGGCCCGTGCCGACTCATTGCAGCGGGCAGCCAAACGCTACCGTTCAACGCGCCGTGGTCGGCACAACAATGCGGACCGACAGCGTCGCTTCCGGGCACGTCAACGAGAAAAAGTAACGCATCAGGGTTCCCTTAGGATCATCGGCCTTGTTCTACTGCTATTGGCGTTGAATACCGGGGAAAGTCACCACGAAGATGAGTGCAATCGCACGGAGACAGCCATTTACTGCCATGTCTGTCACTGCGAATGCGATGCTTTCCTCAGACGTGACTTTCTGCGACCCCATTGAAGGAGATGAGCATTGACGATCAGCAAGGCACTCGAGGCGAAGATTCTTCGTTATCACTTTGTCGAGCACTGGGGCCCGCATACCATTGCCGCCCAGCTCGTCATTCATCACTCGGCGGTCGATCGTGTACTGTCCCAGGCGGGTATACCCAAGGCCGAGCGCGCACGCCAGGCCTCGATCATTGATCGCTA
>NZ_JBTTIO010000012.1:0-6674 GCF_058323355.1 Thiogranum sp. | reverse complement strand
TGCAACACTTGTTGCAATAGTCCCTGGCTTCAACAACGCCAGTGCGGGACTTTTGCGGGGGGGGCCGCACACCTTGTCTGTAGTCTCATGCTGGCGATCAGGGCACCGTTGGCCCTGGTTTTCCTTCAAGGCTGGTTCTGACCAGCGTAGCAAGAAAGTCAGTGAAAGGAACAATATCCTCAGTGGTACTGGCTGCTTCGAGTGCTTTCATATAGGCGTCGCGCTCTTCTACAGGAATGACCGTCCACGGATAGCCGCCGGCAGCCAGCATGATATTCATTAAAAACCGTCCCATGCGTCCGTTGCCATCCATGTAAGGGTGAATATACACAAACATGAAATGTCCCAGTACAACCCGAACAGCCGGGTTATCTTCATCCTTGATCAGATCAAAAAGCGCTGGCATGAGATCACGTACCGCTTCCCGGTTTGGTGGTGTATGCAGGGAGTGGCGGATATAGACCTGATCATTACGGTAGCCGGCAAGGTCAGCAGGCTGCAAAATGCCCGCTGTAACACTGGGCGCGAACAGTTCCCGGTACCATGTGCCGTGGTCATCATCGACAACGTTGCCAGGGTTCTCGTGCCTGAGAACCTTTGTGACGCTTTCCTTGACGGCCTGGAAGGCCTGGTAATAGCCGCGTGCTGCCATCGCATTGCGCTGTTCCCGATCCTCCTCGTTAGTGTCTGGATTCCAGTTGTGATTGCGCACGCGTTCAATCAATTCAGCGCTGACGCGATAGCCCTCAATGGATAAGGAGTGATAGGCATCAGTGACATAAATATCGTCAACCTGTTGCAGGTAAGACTTGATATCTTCAGGAATCCCCGGCGCTTCCGGGAAACGCGCTATGACGGTCTCTCGCATCGCATGCCACATCAGGTAGATACGGTTAACGTAAGGAGAGCGCTCTCTGCCTGATAGAATAACAGGCAGTTTTGTTTCAAACGGGTCAGATACCCGCACGTCATAATCGGCAGCGCGCATTGTCTTCACAATATCGTCTGCAATACGATCACGGCCAATATTGTGAAAGGCACCAGCCAGCCGTCCGGCAATCGTGGTATGACCGCCTTCAAGGAGCTTTGCAAGGATTTCAGAGGCATCAGAAATCATAGACAGTACGGCACGAATATCGGTCGGATTTTGCTGAAATAATCTGGGTGTACAATCAACCAGGGCTGGCACCAGGGCATACAGATTGAGGCCATTTTTTATTTCTATGTCTCGCTTATCCGGCATGCTGTACCGAACCGTCAGGAGTGAGGTGCCATGTGGAAGCCCTATGATCTTGTTATCGCCCTTTGGGCAGCGGACCAATAGCTGGCGCGGCACGGTGCGGTTCCCGGCGTGCAATAGCAGGGACTGCTCCGGTGACAGGCACCAGTCGGTACCAAAACGCTCATTCAAATACGAGCTGCAAAAACCCCAGAATGAGGCGTACCAGGCGGTACTTTCACCGGCCACCTCGTCAGGGCGGGAAGGGATGTACCACCCCTTCATGACGGGTTGCAGAAAACCGTTCTTAACAAGACGTTCCCGGTCGGTACGTTCCAGGTCACTTGAGCGGATAGCGACCACGCCACGATCCTGAAGCGCTTTCAGGGCTTCCAGCGATCGGGCCAGTTTTTCTGAGGGCGTTGCCATGTTCTACACGCGCTTCATCGGTTTTTGCGTTGTATTTAACCCAGGGTATTGTGCTGCACTAAAACCAGGTTATTAAGTTGTATCATTAATAGGATATTATGTCGAGCGTAAAATAGGTTATTCCGCGAAATCCTTCGTGGCACAGCACAATACAGTTCCCAATAAACGTACCCCACTTACGGCCAAATAAGCGCATTTAGGGCCATTTAGAGCAAATTTGTTGGGAATTAAAATTCAGGAAGAAACATTGTTATCAAAGTCTACCGCAACTGCCTTTTGCTTCAACAACACCAGTGCGGGGCTTTTGCGGGAGTTTTCCCCGCACACCCGGTTGGCCGCCTCGATCAGGTTCTCCAGTTCGGCCGCCGAGTAGTGCGTGGTGATCCTGCCCGACTTGTGTCCCATCAGATCCTGCCGGTCCTCGTAGCTTACCCCGGTCGCCCGTAACCGGCGGCCGAAGGTGTGCCTGAGGTCGTGCACCCGCACCTGTGAAAGTCCCACGCGCTTGCGCGCCCGTTGCCAGGCCGAGTTGTTCATCACCGTCAGCGGATGGCCGCGGTAGGTGAACACAAATTCCGGGTGTTCACCGCGCGCATCCTCGATGACGGATTTTGCAACCCGGTTGAGTTCCAGCAAGCGTTCTTCACCGTTCTTCACCCGGTCCTCGGGAATGATGAACACACTGGTATCCAACCCGGGCACCGGCAGGTGGCCGATGTACGGGTCCAGCTGTTTCAGGCGGCAAGCTGAGGTCTTTACCAACAAGCGTTGGGGAACACAGATTGCCACGTAGTCAGTGCATGTCGTGGACATTAACACCAGACAAATTTCCAGAATCCAGGAAGGACGACTACTACAACACCCACGGCTACCCAGGAATGTAGTAGTAGCGAAAATGGCACTGTGGAATTTGTCTGGTGGGTGCCGGATGAACTGCGAAACCCGGCGTTGGAAAATCCCGTAGCCGCAAGGACTCCCGGTCGATTTTTCCAGTGACGAGCGGGTGATGTGTTCTTGTTCGCGTGCGATTCAATGGGAAATACCTCAATGACTATTGCTAAAAGCGCACCCGGGTCCTGTAACGCGCAGCGGCGAAAGCCGTGGATCCATCCTCAAAGTCTCACGCACAGCGTGAACACGCCAGCGTCCGATCATGGCCTGGCATCAACTCTTGTGAACCGGAGACGAACGGATCGTTGTGTCCGGCCGTTGTCCATTCATATTGCTCAAACCCGCGGGAAGTTCCCGCATCACTCAAAGGAGGTGTTATTGACGTACTTAAATGCAGCCCCGTTAAGGGCAGATTGGATAACGCGTTTGAATCCCCGCAGGGATAGCCGCGTTGCCTGAGAACAGGCATATTCAGGCTGTAGGGATTGGTGTCCCATGGCAATGACCGCGCAGGTGACTTGCATGAGGGGTGTTCATGCGAGTCACTGCCCACTACTATCAGGAAATGAAACTCCAAATCCTGAATGACCTGCACATCGAGTTCGAGGACTTTACACCGCCGGCAACCGATGCCGACGTTGTGATTCTGGCAGGCGACATCGGTGTGGGAATGGGTGGCCTGCAGTGGGCAGAGAAGCAATTCCCGGACAGGCCCGTGATCTACGTGCCAGGTAACCACGAGTTCTACCATCACGATATCGCCCTGATCGACGAGTTAAAGGCGCATGCCCCGGACCACATCCATGTCCTGAACGATGATCCAATCATCATCGATGGGATACGATTCCTGGGCAGTATCCTGTGGACCGACTTTGCCCTGTTCGGCGAAGCAGACAAGTTTTTCGCCATGCAGACAGCCCGACAGCGGATGACGGATTTCTCCATCATCCATAACAACGGCAAGCCATTCACGCCCGAGGATGCCGTTCGTCTGCATACAGCAAGCCGGGACTGGCTGGCTGCGATGCTGGCCGACCCATTCGACGGCCAGACCGTGGTGGTCACCCACCATGCCCCTTCATCGCAATCGGTACACCCAAGGTATACGCGTGACCAGCTAACCCCGGCCTTTGCCAGCAACCTGGAGAATCTCATGGAGGGTGACCGGACAGCGCTGTGGGTCCATGGCCATATGCACGAGTCATTCGACTATAAGGTCTATGGCACCCGGGTGGTCTGCAACCCTCGGGGGTATGCACCGGAGGCACTGAACCCGGATTTCAGGCCGGATTGGATCCTGAAGGTCTGAGGTGAAAGTCCTTGAAAATTGAAACTGATGGTTACAATCCGCGAGGTTCTGGTGTGGGTAGATTTTTCGACATAATTGCAATATTCTGAATAAAAATCGACCTATGCGAATGGTTTTCGACCTAAGTATTTATAAAATTCGACAAATATGCTGTATATCGAACAATATTCGACCTAACTAACAGGTTTTCGATCTTTGCGCCTAAAATTGAAAACATCTACTGGCTTTCAGGACAAGCTTGTCCCAACAGGGGCGCAGCTTGTCGGTTGGGCAGCGCTCGTTCAGGCGCTGGATCTTCAGGCGCCCGTCCGGCAACCCAGCTGTGTCTCGGAGAAACATGTCAAGGGCAGTCACCGGGAGGAGGCTGGTTTCCGCGTTTTCGACAAGCGCTACCAACCCGGCGACCAGTTTGTCGACCACCTGACCTTTGCCCTGCGCCACGAAGGAATTGATCTGTTGATATTGAAGCGCGTCTTCGAGGCGGTACCCAAAGCCCTACTGGAAGCGTTTATCCGTTCCAAGCCGACGGGCGCACAGACGCGGCGCGCCTGGTTTTTCTATGAACTACTGACCGGGCAGACGCTCGACGTTGACGATGCGCCTAACGTCAAGGCCGTGGATGCACTGGATCCCAAGGCCTACTTCACTGGACAGGGAGAAGTCTCACGGCGACACAAGGTGCGGGATAATCTGCTGGGCAGTGGTGACTGGTGCCCCATCATACGCAGAACAGAACGGCTTGAAGCCTTCACCCGGCTGGGTCTGGCCGAGCGTGCAGCGGAAACAATAGGCCGTACCGGTCAACACCTCGTCACGCGGGCTGCCAGTTTCCTGCTGCTGGCAGACAGCCGCGCGAGCTTCGAGATCGAAGGTGAGCGCGCGCCGCGCAGCCGCCTGGAGCGATGGGGCAAGGCCGTGCTCCAGGCCGGGAAAAATGCGCTCACGCTCGAAGAAATCATTCGCCTGCACCATGTCTTGATCGAGGATACACGGTTCGTTTTTCCGGGCCTGCGCCCGGATGGTGTCTTCCTCGGTGAGCGGGATCATCTCAACGACCCCCTGCCGGAATTTATCGGCGCCCGCCCTGAAGACCTCGAAGCGCTGTGTGCCGGCATGCTGGGTGCCAATGAGCGAATGCGGGATGACGATCTGGATCCTGTCCTGCAGGCGGCAGCAACCGCCTTCGGCTTTGTCTACGTACACCCGTTCCAGGATGGCAACGGCCGTGTACACCGTTGCCTGATCCATCATGTACTGGCGGAACGTAAGTACACCCCGGAGGGTATGGTCTTTCCGGTATCTTCCGTCATGCTGGACCGGATCGACGATTATCGCCGGACATTACAGACCCACTCCATGCCCTTGATGGATTTCATCGAATGGCGCCCGACAGCGGATCACAATGTCGAAGTGCTGAATGACACCGCTGACCTCTACCGGTACTTCGATTGTACCGAGCAGGCAGAATTTCTCTATGCCTGTGTTCAGCGCACGGTCGAGCATGACCTGCCCAGAGAAATCGATTATCTGCGCCGGCACGATGAAGCCATGTCCAGAATCATGGAGATGATCGATATGCCGGATCGACTGGCACAGAATCTGATCCTGTTTATTCGGCAAAATGATGGCAAACTCTCGAAGCGGAAACGGGAGAAGGATTTTTCCGCGCTGACAGATGATGAAGTGCATGCACTGGAGAGTGTCGTTCGGGAAGTTTTTGACGGATTTAACGGAGTGTCGACCCACGGAGAAGAACGAGATAGTAAATAACCGACTTCGAGCATAGAGAACTTTGCCTCGAGAGTCTTTCTGTTTACAGGTAGCCTCATGCCCCAGCTTTGGCGGCGACACTACGTAGATGACAATAAGCTGAATGGACAAGATATGAACGCTAACGAAGACCAGTTGAATTTGGCAGGATTATTTCCGGATTTCGGAACACTTGGGGTATATCCAGAGACTGCTGAACAACTTAGTGCGCTGTTTGTTGCCGTCCTCATCGGTGTGGCTGTGTTGTTTCTTTTTGTTTCCTTGGTGGCAGTGTTAAAAGCCTACTTACGAACCAGCTGGATTCGAAAGCTTCTGAAAAACGAGACTTCACAGTCTGTTGTTATGAATCGTCAAGAACTCCGAGATAAAGCCAGTAAGGTTAGACACAACGCAGGGCACTTATGGAAAGAGTTTGATGAAACGCTTATAGAGGCAAAGGTCGGAGAGGATATCCATCTACACAATATCTATGACTCGAGCCATTTCTTCAATAGTTCGACTTTGGCCCGGGGTATTACAGAAAGCCGTATGCTTGCTGCAGTTCCGGGCTTTCTGACTGCGCTTGGTGTTATAGGAACCTTTGTAGGCCTGCAATTGGGTTTATCAGAACTGAATATTGGCAATGATGCTGCCATACAGGATATGAAGGCAGGACTTGCGCATGTGATCAGTGGAGCAAAGATTGCATTCATGACCTCAGTATGGGGCGTGACACTCAGCGTCATTTTTAACTTCATGGAAAAATGGCTGGAAAGTGTCGCCAGATCCCAGATTTATCGTTTGCAAGTGCGCATTGATGAACTTTTTCCTCGCCTAAGCGCAGAGGCGCAATTAAAAAATATTTCAGAGGACGGAGCTGAATCACGTGAAGCGCTTCAAGGTATGGCTGAGCGTATTGGCCAAAAGATGCAGGAATCATTGATTGAGGCGACATCTGGCATTCAAAAAGGACTGGAGGCCAGCTTGGAAAAGATTATGGCGCCAGCGATTGAAAAGCTCGTCAACGAAACTGCGGATGGCAGTCAGAAGGCGTTGGAACAACTCGTAGAAGGCTTT
>NZ_JBTTIO010000011.1:0-5174 GCF_058323355.1 Thiogranum sp. | reverse complement strand
CGGTGTATCAGATACTCCTACTGGGTCCCATTCATTGAAGAGGATTTCATCAATGAATTGATAAAACTGCAATTGATCTGCTGGCAGTTTCTTTCCCATGTCATTTTTTACACATAACGATTGAATTCAGCGGCGCGGTTTTTGCGTCCGCTGGAATGATTGGTTATGTGCTCAGCCCTCAAACCTTTCCTCAATGTTTTCCAACAAGCGCTTGCCATGAATAACAGCCACGATCAGGATCTTCTGCTGCTGTATCCGGTATACAAGGCGATAACTATAAACAAACCGTTCTCGGATATTCTCATCGCCGATTTCGGGCACAACTCTTCCAGTTAGGGGGAATTCTTTGATATTTTTCGATACCTCAAAAATCTTTGAGACAACAGACTGGGCATAGAATAATGAATCTCGTTCTATGTATTCAGCGATTGATTCAAGATCTTCAACCGCTTCGGGTGACCAGGTTACTCGGTATGCCATTTCCCAAGCCGTTTTTCCACATCCTGTTGCGATATCTCGCCTTCCTTCTCTGCCCGATCAATGCCTCTATGGACTTTTTCAACGACATACAAATGGTACTGGATATCTTCCAACGTACAGTCATCTGGAAGTTTCTCCAGTAGTGACTGCACCTCATTTTTAACTGTGCTCATAGAAAGACCTCCTTCTCTATGTATTAAAGCACATAACTACTATTAGCAGGCTTACGCCGCATATCCGGAAACACGCGGCGCAGACCATATAGCAACCTAAAACGGGTGGCTATACAGCTTACGCCTCCCATCTCGTCTTCGACGGACATCGTTCGCTCCTTTTAATCCTTTGTTCCTTGTATACAAATAACCACCTGCTTTCAAGCAGTAATTTTTGAGCGGCGGATACTGTGATATTGAAGATTCCGGCGAATAGGCGCTGTATGCCGTATAGACACCTCTTTCCTGGATGCAAGCACAGCAATGTAAGTGGTTGATAAATAAAAACGATTCTTGTGGCGCTTGGATATTGGGCGCGTTATACCGGCGATTTTTTCACTCGCCGTAGTTGATATCCAGTCATATACTGTATATATTTACAGGTGTGTTTCAGGGAGGAAACAACCTATGGCAAAGGTCCGTCTACTCGACCAGGTTCGCAACACGATACGAGCGCTGCACTACAGCAGGAAAACCGAGCACGCCTACTGTTACTGGATCCGGTTCTTTATCCGTTACCACAGGAATCGCCATCCCTCGGAGATGAACTGCACGGAAGTTTCCGCTTTCCTGACCTTTCTCGCCGTCAACCGAAAGGTTTCTGCATCCACTCAAAACCAGGCGCTGAATGCCATTGTTTTCCTGTACCGCCGGGTACTGGAAACACCCCTTGATGATATTGAAAATGTCGTTCGCGCCAAACGTAGCCGGCGCCTGCCCGTTGTTTTGTCGCGCCAGGAAGTTCGCCGAGTCTTTCACTTTCTTCAGCAGCCGTACCTGTTGATGGCGGGACTGATGTACGGCAGTGGGCTGAGGGTAATGGAAACGCTCAGGCTGCGTATCAAGGATATCGATATGGAACGGCGCGTTATCCTTGTCCGCGCCGGCAAGGGAAACAAGGACCGCGTAACCATTTTACCGGACATGCTGGTGGATGATATCCGCCATGCCATTGCCCGTGTGGACTCACTTCACCGGCGAGACATTGCCGAAGGTTTTGGTGAGGTACAGATGCCCTATGCGCTTGATCGAAAGTACCCCGGCGAGGCCCGGGCGTTGCACTGGCAGTTCCTGTTCGCGGCTGACCGCCGTTCACGCGACCCGGTTTCCGGTGGTATCAAACGCCACCATGTTTTCGAAACCAGTATTCAACGTGCGGTAAAACATGCCGTCGTGCAGGCCAATATCGGCAAACCCGCTTCCTGCCATACCTTCAGGCATTCTTTTGCCACTCACCTTCTGGAAGATGGTTACGATATCCGCACAGTCCAGGAGTTACTGGGACACAACGACGTAAAGACAACGCAGATTTACACCCATGTCCTCAAACGTGGTGGCAATGCAGTACGCAGCCCTTTACAGGCGCTCGGCCGGGTCTAGCTGCTCTCGCGATCGCGCGCCAGCAGGGCCTTGAGTTCAGGAATACACGATCCGCAGTTGGTACCGGCCTTCAACACCTCGCCGATCTGTTCCACGCTGGTGAGCTTCTGCTGCTGTATGGCGTCCTTCAGGGTGTTGACGCCAACACTGAAACAGGAACACACGACCGGCCCGGCATCATTCTGTCCGCTGGCGGGTCTGCCGGTGAGCAGGCTGGTGCGCGCCGTGTCGTCGAGCGGCCCCTGCTCGAACAGTTTCGACAGCCAGTCGCGTGACGGCAGGTCGATGTCGGGGCCGATGAAGATACAGCTTTCCAGCTGCCCGTCCACCAGCCGCGCGGCGCGGTAGCGGTTGAGCGCCGGATCGAAGTATTCCAGCCAGTCGACGTCGGTTTCGTGGCTGCACAACAGGGCGCGCACGCAACCGGCCCAGTCTTCCGGGCTTTGTTCGCCGGCGATTTCGTAACGCCACATGCCCTGCCCTTTGGCGCAGGACCAGTACACCGCGTTCTTCAGCTCCAGCCGGCGGCGCGACAGGATGAACCCGTACCAGGCCACCGGGAAAGGTTCGATCGCCACCGGCGTGTGCTTGAACTCGGGTTGTCCGGAAACCGGGTCGGTGGCGGGGCTGATCAGACAGTCGACGCTCGGTAGGCTGGAAAATTGCTGGTTCCAGTGCATGGGCACAAACACGCTGCCATGCTGTTGCGTGTCGGATACCCGGGCGCGCACGATGATGTCGCCCCATGCGCTGCGCAACCGGACCAGGGTGTGGTCCCTGATGCTGTACCGCGCGGCATCGTCAGGATGCAGTTCGGCATACGGCTCGACAATATGCCCGGACAAGCGTGGCGACTTGCCGGTGCGTGTCATGGTGTGCCAGTGGTCGCGCACCCGGCCGCTGTTCAGCACCAGCGGGTAGTCGTCACTGACGGCGTGTGCCGGTTGCGGGTTGCCTACCGCCACGAAACGCGCCCGGCCATTCACGGTAAAGAAATGTCCGTCGCCGAACAGGCGCGCGCTGCCTTGCGGCACGGCGCGACTGACCGGCCACTGCACAGGCAGCAGGTACTGGTAGTCTTCATGGCTGATGCCGGCCAGCGCGCTGATGTCGAAATCGCGCTCGCCGTCGTTCTCGAAACCGGACAGGGCCGCATGTTCACGCCACACATCATCCACGCCCGGGTAGTCGAAGGCCGACTCATAGCCCATGCGCCGCCCCACTTCGCTGACAATCCACCAGTCCGGGCGCGCATCGCCCTGGGTGGGCAGGAACGCACGCTGGCGCGAAATACGCCGCTCGGAGTTGGTGACGGTGCCTTCTTTCTCGCCCCAGCTCTGGGCAGGCAACAGGACATGGGCGTATTGGGTGGTATCGGTGTGTTCCACGCAATCGGACACCACCACGAACTCGCACTGTTGCAGTGCCGCACGCACACGTTGCGTGTCGGGCAGGCTCACGGCCGGGTTGGTGGCCATGATCCACACGGCTTTCACCTGGCCGGTTTCCAGCGCCTGGAACAGTTCAACGGCTTTCAGCCCCGGCTGTTCCGGTATGGCGGGCGACTGCCAGAAGCGCTGCACGCGTTCGCGGTGTACCGGGTTGTCGATCTCCATGTGCGCGGCAAGCTGGTTGGACAGGCCACCAACTTCGCGCCCACCCATGGCGTTGGGCTGCCCGGTAAAGGAAAACGGTCCCATACCCGGTCGCCCGATGCGACCGCTCAGCAGGTGGCAGTTAATAATGCTGTTGACCTTGTCGGTGCCGAACGAGAACTGGTTGATGCCCTGCGAGAACACGGTCACCACGCGTTCGGTGCGCGCGAACAGGCGGTAGAATTCCTGCAGTAAGGCAGGGGCGAGGCCGCAGGCGGCGGCAACCGTCTGCGGGTCGCCGGCTGCGACGCGTGCGCTGGCCAACGCCTCGTCGATGCCCTCGGTGCAGCGTTCCACGAACAGGGTATTGCGTTCGCCGCTGTCCTGCAGGTGGCACAACAGGCCGTTGAACAGCATGACATCGGAACCGGGGCGCACGGCAAGGTGAATATCGGCGATATCGCAGGTCGGCGTCCGGCGCGGGTCGATCACCACCACCATCAGGTCCGGGTTGTCCTGCTTTGCCTTGCGGATGCGCTGGAACAATACCGGGTGGCACCAGGCGGTATTGGAACCGGCCAGCACGATCAGCTTGGCGCGTTCCAGGTCTTCATAGCTGCACGGTACGGTGTCGGTACCAAAGGCGCGCTTGTAGCCGGCCACCGCCGAGGACATGCACAGGCGCGAGTTGGTGTCGATGTTGGCGGAACCGATAAAGCCTTTCATCAGCTTGTTGGCGACGTAGTAGTCTTCCGTCAGCAACTGGCCGGAGACGTAGAAGGCAACGGCATCGGGGCCGTGTTCATCGATGATGCGTTTGAACTCACCGGCGACGTGGTCCAGCGCACGCCCCCAGTCGGTGACTTCCCCGCCGACCTTCGGGTACAGCAGGCGGTTGTCCGGCCCGACCGTCTCGCCCAGCGCCGCGCCCTTGGAACACAGACGGCCGAAGTTGGCGGGGTGTTCGGGGTCACCGCGTACGCTGACATTCATCGCCTCGTCGGTACGGGCGAGGATGCCGCAACCGACGCCGCAATAAGGGCAGGTAGTTCGTGTTTCGCGTTGAGTCATCGCGGCATTATACCTGTTTACCCCGCCACAACGGCGGCATGGAAATCCGCCAACGGTCAGAGCACCTTGCGCAGGCTGGCCGGTTCGAGCAGGCGGCTGTCTATGAAACGCCGGTAGTCATCGCGTACCGAGCCATACACAAAACGTGACCAGGCAGCAGCAGCCAGCAGGATCAGCAACAGGCGGATGGCATCCCGGACACCGGGGAAATCCACAAACACCAGCAGAGTCAGTGGCCAGACATACAGCAAACCGCGCAGGCCATGTTTGGCGATGATCAACAGGACACCGGCGAAACGGATCATCCGCTGCCGGCGTGACCGGTACTGCGCCATGAATACCGCACGTTCCAGATCGTTTTCGATATCCGCAAGCTTGCTTTTCAATGGGGTCAGACTCGATTGATTTTCATACCAGGATTAAAGGATTAACGGGG
>NZ_JBTTIO010000102.1:0-32384 GCF_058323355.1 Thiogranum sp. | reverse complement strand
TATTATGCCGTACATTTCGGCGTCGATTATCATGCAGCTGCTGTCATATACCGTGCCGACGCTGGAGCAGTTGAAGAAGGAAGGCGATGCCGGACGCAGAAAGATCACCCAGTACACACGCTACGGTACGGTTGTGCTGGCCACGTTCCAGGCGATTGGTATTTCGACGGCGCTTCAGGGGCAGATGGTTGGCGGACAGCCGCTGGTTGTCTTGCAGGGAATGCCGTTCATTATTTCATCGGTCGCCTGCCTGGTGACCGGGACACTGTTCCTGATGTGGCTGGGTGAACAGGTGACCGAGCGTGGTATCGGTAACGGTATTTCGATCATCATCTTCTCGGGTATCGTTGCTGGCTTGCCGGCGGCGATCGGCGGTTCGCTGGAACTGGTGCGGACCGGTGAAATGAATACGCTGAGTATTCTGTTCCTGTTCGCGCTGGCGATTGCGGTAACGGCATTCGTGGTGTTCGTTGAGCGCGGACAGCGCCGGATTACCGTAAATTACGCGAAACGGCAGCAGGGCCGCAAAATGTACGCGGCGCAGAGCACGCACCTGCCGTTGAAGCTGAACATGGCGGGCGTTATACCGCCGATTTTTGCGTCGAGCATTATCCTGTTCCCGGCAACAGCGGGTCAGTGGTTCGGTAGCAACGAAGGATTTGGCTGGCTGAAAGATATCTCCCAGGCACTGTCGCCGGGACAGCCCTTGTATATCCTGTTTTATGCAATGGCGATTATCTTTTTCTGCTTTTTCTATACGGCGATTGTCTTCAACTCGAAGGAAACCGCTGACAACCTGAAGAAGTCGGGGGCATTTATCCCCGGTATCCGTCCAGGTGAGCAGACAGCAAGGTACATTGATGGTGTGATGACGCGCCTGACACTGGCGGGCGCCATCTATATCACCTCGGTCTGTCTGTTGCCGGAGTTTTTGATTTTGTACTGGAACGTACCCTTCTACTTTGGCGGTACGTCGCTGTTGATTATTGTCGTCGTGGTCATGGACTTCATGGCCCAGGTTCAGTCTCACATGGTGTCTCACCAGTATGAGAGTCTGATGAAAAAAGCTAACCTCAAGGGCCAGGGACGTTCCGGCCTGCTGCGTTAGCGTTGATTGAAACAGGTGAATCATGAAAGTTCGTGCATCGGTAAAACGCATTTGCCGCAACTGTAAAATTGTCCGTCGCAAGGGTGTGGTCCGGGTTATCTGCAAGGATGGCCGCCACAAGCAGCGTCAGGGTTGATACAGGCGTCAAACATCGATAATTGTTTGGTTTTAGATTGAAATAAGGGGCAAAACCCGGTATTCTTGTGCGTTTCGCGACACGCAGACCGCTTTGTCCCGTTGAGGAGATCAGATTCATGGCTCGTATAGCCGGGATTAATGTACCGCCGCAGAAACACGCAGTGATTGCGCTGACAGCCATTTATGGCATCGGCCGCGCGACGGCGAAGAAAATTTGTGAAGCGACTGGCGTCAGCACGGACACCAAGATCAAGGATCTGTCCGAACCTGAAGTCGAGAGCATTCGTAATGAAGTGGCGAAGTACACGGTAGAAGGCGATCTGCGCCGTACCGTGTCAATGAACATCAAGCGTCTGATGGATCTGGGTTGCTACCGTGGCATGCGTCACCGTCGCGGCCTGCCGATGCGCGGACAGCGCACGCGCACCAACGCACGTACCCGTAAGGGTCCGCGTCGCCCGATTCGCCGATAAAGTATTCGTAACAGGTAGATAGCACATGGCAAAAGCACCAACTCGTACGCGGAAAAAGGTCAAGAAGAATGTGGTTGACGGTATCGCCCACATTCACGCGTCGTTCAACAACACGATCGTGACCATCACCGATCGCCAGGGTAATGCGCTGGCATGGGCCACCGCCGGTGGTTCCGGCTTCCGTGGTTCTCGCAAGAGCACACCGTTTGCTGCGCAGGTGGCGGCTGATCGCGTGGGCGAGATGGTCAAGGAATTCGGTCTCAAGAATCTCGAGGTCGAGGTCAAGGGCCCGGGTCCGGGTCGCGAGTCCGCGGTGCGTGCCCTGAATAATGCCGGTTTCAAAATCACTAACATTACCGATGTGACCCCGATTCCGCACAACGGTTGCCGTCCGCCCAAGAAGCGACGCGTGTAAGGCGGAGGAGAGCAAATGGCCAAGTACACAGGACCCAAATGTCGCCAGTGCCGTCGAGAAGGCACCAAGTTGTTTCTGAAAGGCGAAAAATGTTACACCGCGAAATGTGCGATCGAGAATCGTCCATTCCCGCCGGGCCAGCATGGACAGCGCCGTACGCGCCTGTCTGACTATGCGACCCAGTTGCGCGAGAAGCAGAAGATGCGTCGCATTTACGGTGTGCTGGAGCGTCAGTTCCGTAACTATTACAAGGCCGCCGCTGGCAAGAAAGGTTCAACGGGTGAAAACCTGCTGCAACTGCTGGAAGGTCGCCTGGACAATGTGGTCTACCGCATGGGCTTTGCTGCTTCCCGTACCGAAGCGCGCCAGCTGGTACGCCACAATGCCATTACCGTGAACGGACGGCGTGTCACCATCCCGTCTTACCAGGTTCGACCGAATGACAGCCTGGCGATCGCGGAAAAATCACGCAAGCAGCTGCGCGTGCAGTCTGCACTTGAGGTTGCCGAGCAGCGCGGATTTGTTGACTGGATCGACGTGGATGCGAAAAAGATGGAAGGCGTGTTCAAGGCGCTTCCGGAACGTTCGGATCTGCCGGCCGAAATCAATGAACATCTTGTTGTCGAGTTGTACTCCAAGTAAAGCAACAGCTTAAGAGGGCTTTTCATGCAGGGCAAGGTTACCGAGTTCCTGAAGCCACGTATTGTAGACGTGCAATCAATTAACGAGCGTACCGCGAGAGTGGTGCTGGAACCGCTCGAGCGCGGTTTTGGTCACACACTGGGCAATGCGTTGCGCCGGATTCTGCTGTCGTCCATGCCGGGCTGCGCTGTCACCAGTGTTGAAATCGAGGGTGTGTTGCATTCCTACTCCTCGATTGAAGGTGTGCAGGAAGACGTGATGGAAATCATGCTCAACCTGAAGGGTGTTGCCTTAAGGATGCATAACCGCGACAAAGCCACCCTGAAACTGAGCAAGAAAGGGCCTGGCGCCGTGACAGTCGGCGACATCACACTGGACCACGATGTGGAAGTTGTGAACCCCGACTATGTTATCGCCAACCTGACCAAGGAAGGCGAACTGAACATGACCCTGCACGTGGAAACGGGGCGCGGTTATGTACCGGCCAAGGCCCGTGCCGAGCAGGAAGATGAAGACAGCACTATGGTAGGCGCATTGCGACTGGATGCCAGCTTTACGCCGGTATACCGGGTGTCGTACAACGTTGAGTCCGCGCGTGTTGAACAGCGCACCGATCTCGACAAGCTGATTATCGACATCGAAACCAACGGCACGATCGATCCCGAGGAATCCATTCGCCGCGCGGCGACAATCCTCCAGGACCAGCTGTCTGTATTTGTCGACCTGCAGGGCAAGGAAGAAGTTGCCCAGGAAGCACCGGAAGCGGATGTCGATCCGATCCTGCTGCGGCCGGTCGATGATCTCGAGCTGACGGTACGTTCGGCCAACTGCCTGAAGGCGGAAAGCATCTACTTCATCGGTGATCTGATCCAGCGCACCGAAGTCGAGTTGCTGAAGACCCCGAACCTTGGCAAGAAGTCGCTCACTGAAATCAAGGATGTCCTGGCATCCCGCGGACTGTCACTGGGCATGCGCCTGGAGAACTGGCCGCCGGCAGGACTCAAGGAAAGCGAGAAGCAGCCCATTTCCGCCCTGTAAGACTTTTAGAGTAGGTATAGAACCATGCGTCACCGTCAAAGTGGACGAAAACTGAATCGTAACAGCAGTCATCGCAAGGCGATGTTCAGCAACATGGCTGCGTCCCTGCTGAATCATGAAGTGATCAGGACGACCTTGCCGAAAGCCAGGGAACTGCGTCGCGTCGCCGAGCCGCTGATCACCATGGCCAAGACCGACAGCGTACACAAGCGCCGCCTGGCGTTTGCCCGCCTGCGTGATCGTGACGTCGTGACCAAGCTGTTCAATGAGCTTGGTCCGCGTTACAAGGACCGCCCCGGTGGCTACCTGCGTATCCTCAAGATGGGTTACCGTACCGGTGACAAGGCGCCGATGGCGCTGGTGGAACTGGTCGACCGCCCCGAGACGGATGTCGATGAATTCGAGGCTGTTACAGAATAAGCGCTGCTGTCCGGCGCTCTATCCTGAAAGCCGGGTTTTTACCCGGCTTTTTTGTGCCTGGAGGTATTCATCACCTCTGTCATGTTGCAGTGACAGTGCGTGAGTCATAGCATGCCGGACATCATGATAGCGATTTTTACTGACTTCGGTGTTTCCGGACCCTACATTGGCCAGATGCGGGTTGTGCTGAATGTGCAGGCGCCTGGTATTGGTGTGGTGGATCTTTTCCCTGACCTTCCCGCTTGCAACGTAAAGGCGAGCGCCTACCTGTTGCCGGCGTATATGCAGTACCTCCCCGCAGACACAGTTTGCCTGTGTGTGGTTGACCCGGGTGTCGGTACAGTGCGCCGGCCGATCGCGTTGCTGATTGATGATCTCTGGTTTGTCGGTCCTGACAATGGCCTGTTCAGTATGTTGATACGCCGAAGCCACAAGGCCAGGGCATTTGAAATTCGCTGGCGTCCGGCACAGTTATCCGACAGCTTCCATGGTCGCGACCTGTTTGCCCCGATAGCGGCGAGACTGGCGGTGGACAATATAGACGGGCTGGAGCCTATCGACAGCCGTGAGCTGGTTGTTCCGGACTGGCCGGAAGAATTGCCCGAAGTGATATACCTCGACAGCTACGGTAACGCGATTACCGGGCTGAATGCTGTTGAACTGTCGGATAGTGTTGTCATGGATGTTGCCGGGCATCGGTGCAGTTATCGACGTACCTTTGCCGAGGCAGAGACAGATACATTGTTCTGGTACCGGAATTCAAACGGGCTTGTTGAAATCGCTATGAACAGAGGCGATGCATCACGTTACGCCGGACTCTGTATTGGCGACAAGGTAGAGGTAATATCCAGCGGTGAACAATAAGACAGGTGCAAGTATCACAGCTAACACTGACAGACCTGATCTGGCGGCTATACGATCGGGCGCCTCAGGGGGAAACCCGGGTTTATGTCTGTTTGAGTATTCCGGGTGATAAACGGATAATCTTCCTTTATTTGTCAATGAGTTGTTGGATGAGTGCGCGTACCTTGGGGTGATTGAAGTTACGACCGCCTACTGCGCGGTAGACCACCCGTCCCTGCTTGTCGATCAGCAAGGTTGTCGGTAGCCCTTTTACGCCATAGCGGTCCGATACGCTGCTGTCACGGTCAAACAGGATGGGGAAAGTCGGGTAAACATCCAGTTGACCCATGTAGGAGAATACATGGTCCGGCGTTTCCCACTGGTTGATGGCCAGCACGATAAAACCCTTGTCCCGTAGCGCCTGGTATACCGCTTCCATCGACGGGATTTCCTCGCGGCAGGGTGGGCACCAGGTTGCCCAGAAGTTGACCATGACCACCTTGCCGCGCAGTTTCGACAGGGTATAGGTTTTGCCGTCCATATCTTCCAGCGTGAAGTCCGGCGCCATGACGGGCGCGGGCAGGCGTGACAGCCCATGTCCCAGTGCCGCAAACGACAGGGTCGGCGCGAGCCAGGTCAGTATCAGTGTGACGGCGGCAAGCGTGTTACGCATCGGGTGGGGTGGCAGGTGCGCAGTGCACGCCTTCAATTTTGTCTTCATAGGTTTTATCACCCTGTGTCCATGAATAGTACAGGTCGAACCGGCTGCCCGCGGGAAGGGGCACTGTGGTGAAACCCTGTCCCCAATCGCCCGGCTGGTAGGTCTGTTCCTCGTGCAGGAGAATCCAGCGGAACGCCAGACTGCGGTGTTTCCATTCTTCCAGCCACTCCGACTTGGTCTTGAGGTGGTGTGTCTTGCCATCGGGTGTCACAAAGCGCCAGTCTGTCAGGCGGTAGTGCAGGGGTTGCTGACCGGTGTTTTTCAGAATAGTGCCAAACGTGCAGTAGCCGCGTGTGGCGTCGACAATGTCCTGTGGCAGGCCGCGCGCACTGAAGACAGCCGCCACGTAGTCCGGGGCCAGTGGCAACAGTCTGAGGCTGAAGCCGGGGTGTTCCACCTGGATGCGTTCAATGCCCGTTTGCGGGTTGAATTCACGCTGCACCCCGGCGGCATGGGTGAGCAGCGGCCAGAGCAGGAGCGCTGTGATCAAGCGGTAAGACATGTTTTTCCTCACGGGTTCAATGCTTCTCTCTTCAGGCAGCATCGGTATCGGAATGGTTCCGCTCGCGTTCCAGTATCGGCCTCAGGAAATGCCCGGTGTGCGATGTTTTGCTGGCAGCAATCTGTTCCGGCGTGCCGCAGGCGATGATTTCACCGCCGCCGCTGCCGCCTTCCGGGCCAAGGTCAATGACCCAGTCCGCGGTTTTGATGACATCCAGGTTATGTTCGATGATGACCACAGTATTGCCGTGGTCACGCAGCCTGTGCAGCACACGCAGTAACTGTTCGATGTCGTGGAAGTGCAGGCCGGTGGTCGGTTCGTCGAGGATATACAGGGTTTTTCCTGTGTCGCGCTTGGACAGCTCACGCGACAGTTTGACGCGTTGCGCCTCGCCGCCGGACAGTGTGGTGGCGTTTTGCCCGAGGCGGATATAGGACAGGCCGACATCCAGCAGGGTCTGCAGTTTGCGTGAGATAACCGGCACTGCACTGAAGAATTCCGCCGCATCCTCGACCGTCATCTCCAGTACTTCATGAATGTTGCGCCCCTTGTAACGGATGTCCAGTGTCTCGCGGTTGTAGCGCTGGCTCTTGCACACATCGCAGGGCACATAAATATCCGGCAGAAAATGCATCTCGACCTTGATAACGCCATCGCCCTGGCAGGCCTCGCAGCGGCCGCCCTTGACGTTGAAACTGAAGCGCCCGGGTTTGTAGCCGCGCGAGCGTGCTTCCTGGGTGCCGGCAAACAGTTCACGAATCGGTGTGAACAGGCCAGTGTAGGTGGCGGGGTTGGAGCGTGGTGTGCGGCCGATGGGGCTCTGGTCGATATCTACTACCTTGTCGAACAGTTCCAGACCTTCCACAGATTCGTGTGCTGCCGGTTCCGTGCTGGCGCCATTGAGTTCTGCCGCTGCCAGCCGGTACAGTGTGTCGTTGATCAACGTGGATTTGCCCGAGCCGGACACGCCGGTGATGCAGGTCATCAGGCCAACCGGGATATTGAGGTCCACATCTTTCAGGTTGTTGCCGCTGGCCTTGCGGATACGCAACTGCTTGTGGGGGTCATTGGGGGTGCGCCTGTCAGGGCCTTTGATACGTCGTGCGCCACTCAGGTACTGCCCGGTCAGTGAGGCCGGGTTATTGATCACCTCGTCCGGTGTGCCCTGTGCCACCACCTTGCCGCCATGTATGCCGGCACCCGGACCCATGTCCACCAGGTGGTCGGCGGAACGGATGGCGTCCTCGTCGTGTTCAACGACGATGACGGTGTTGCCGAGATCGCGCAGGAAGGTCAGGGTGTTAAGCAGCCGTTGATTGTCGCGCTGGTGCAGTCCAATGGACGGTTCGTCGAGAATATACATGACACCAACCAGCCCGGCGCCAATCTGGCTGGCCAGCCGGATACGCTGCGCCTCCCCGCCGGACAGGGTGTCGGCGCTGCGTTCCAGCGACAGGTAGTTGAGCCCCACGTTGACCAGGAATTCCAGCCGTTGGCGGATTTCCTTGACGATTTTCTCAGCGATGGCGCCACGCTGCCCGGGCAATTTCAACGAGGCAAAAAACTCACTCGCCTCGCCAATCGGGAGTCCTGCAATCTGCGGCAGCGTGCGTTCATCGACAAACACGTGACGGGCGGCGCGGTTGAGTCGCGTGCCTTCGCATTCCGGGCAGGGGTGCGTGCTGAGGTAGCGCGCCAGTTCGTCGCGCACCACGTTGGACTCGGTTTCGCGGTAGCGCCGTTCCATGTTGCGCAGTATGCCCTCGAAGGGATGGCATTTTACCTTGATGCCGTTACGTTCGTTGATGTAGCGGAATTCGATCTTCTCCTTGCCGCTGCCGTAGAGGATGATCTGCCGGATATTTTCCGGCAGTTCGTCAAACGGTGTTTCAATGTCAAACCCGTAGTGGTCTGCCAGTGAGCTGATGAGCTGGAAATAATAGGCATTGCGTCGGTCCCAGCCACGCACCGCACCACCGGCAAGACTCAGATGCGGGTTTGCAACCACCCGCTTTGGATCAAACGATTGCTGAACGCCAAGTCCGTCACAGGTTGGACAGGCGCCAACCGGGTTGTTGAAGGAAAACAGGCGCGGTTCCAGCTCGGACAGGGAGTAGCCGCACTTCGGGCAGGCAAATTTGGCGGAGAAGGTGATTTCCGTGTTGTCGTCCATGCTGACGACGCGTGCCAGTCCATCGGCGAGGCGCAATGCGGTTTCAAAAGACTCGGCCAGCCGCAGCTTGAGGTCGTCGCGAATCCTGAAACGATCAACCACCACTTCGATGCTGTGCTTGCGGCGCAGATCCAGTTCCGGCGGATCATCCAGTTCAATCACTTCACCATCAATGCGCGCGCGGATGAAACCGTGCGCGCGCAGTTCTTCCAGTAGCGCCAGATGTTCGCCTTTACGATCCTGCACCACTGGCGCCAGCAGCATCCAGCGTGAGCCAGGTGTCTGTTCCAGGGCATGGTCGACCATCTGGCTGATCGTCTGGGCTTCGAGGGTGATGGCGTGGTCGGGACAGCGCGGTGTGCCGACGCGCGCAAACAGCAAGCGCAGGTAGTCGTGAATTTCGGTAATGGTGCCAACCGTCGAGCGCGGGTTGTGCGAGGTGGACTTCTGTTCAATCGAAATAGCTGGCGACAGCCCTTCGATATGGTCGATGTCGGGTTTCTCCATCATCGACAGGAACTGGCGTGCATAGGCCGACAGCGATTCCACGTAGCGGCGCTGACCCTCCGCATAAATGGTATCGAAGGCCAGAGACGATTTTCCGGAACCGGACAGGCCGGTGATCACGATCAGCCGGTCGCGCGGCAGATCCAGGTCGATGTTTTGCAGATTGTGCGTGCGCGCACCGCGCAGGCGAATGGTGTCCATACTGTTTCCGGCGAATTGGGCAACCTGATACTATACGGCGTTTCGTGATGACTGACCAAAGGGAAATCCGTTCCGTGAACAAGAATGTGTCCGCCGATCAGAGCATGACCCGGGCGGAGGCACGTACGGCGGCATCCATGGCGGGCATTTATGCCCTGCGGATGCTGGGGTTGTTCATGATCCTGCCGGTATTTGCCCTGTATTCCGAGCACCTGGAAGGCGCCACACCCGCGCTGGCCGGGCTGGCCATTGGCATCTACGGGATGACCCAGGCGTTTCTGCAAATCCCTTTCGGGCTGTTATCTGACCACATCGGCCGCAAGCCGGTAATCGTGTTCGGTTTGCTGGTATTTGCCCTGGGCAGTGTCATGGCGGCCAGTGCCGACACCATCTGGGGCGTGATTGCCGGGCGTGCCATGCAGGGTGCTGGCGCCATCGCGGCCGCTATTATGGCGCTTACCGCAGATCTTGTGCGTGAAGAGCACCGGGTCAAGGCCATGGCCATCATTGGCATGAGCATCGGCGCTTCGTTTGCCATTGCCATGGTGCTGGGGCCACTGTTGAACAGCTGGATCGGTGTGCCGGGTATTTTCTGGTTGACCGCCGTGCTGGCAATTGGCGGTATCGCCGTTATCGTGCTGCTGGTGCCAAACCCGGTGGTATCACGCGTGCACCGTGATGCCGAGGCTGTACCGGCGCAGTTTGCCAGCGTGTTACGCGATCCGCAGTTAATGCGACTGGACGCGGGTATTTTCTCATTGCACCTGATTCTGACCGCCAGCTTCGTGGTGCTGCCGCTGGCATTGCGTGATGTGGCCGGGCTGGATGCGGCAAGGCACTGGCAGGTGTACCTGCCGGTACTGTTGTTGTCGCTGCCGATGGCCATACCGTTCATCATCCAGGCCGAGAAGCACCAGCGCATGAAACCGGTATTTGTCGCATCCATTGTCGTGGTTGCGCTGGCAGAACTGGTGCTGTTCGAGTTCCATGGCAAGGTGCTGGCCATCGGCATCGGCCTGTTTGTGTTTTATTCGGCCTTCAATCTGCTGGAGGCCCTGCTG
Source organism: Thiogranum sp. (assembly GCF_058323355.1). Taxonomy (NCBI): domain Bacteria; kingdom Pseudomonadati; phylum Pseudomonadota; class Gammaproteobacteria; order Chromatiales; family Ectothiorhodospiraceae; genus Thiogranum; species Thiogranum sp. The sequence goes on along the minus strand of NZ_JBTTIO010000102.1, from coordinate 22,142 downwards.
CCTTCGTTGATCGCTAAAATGGCGCCACCGGACAGCAAGGGTACCGCCATGGGGTTTTATTCCAGCGCCCAGTTTTTCGGTGCTTTCGTGGGAGGGACGACAGGCGGCTGGTTGCATGGACGTTTCGGCCTGTCGTCCGTGTTCCTGTTCTGCGCGGCCGTGGCGCTGGGCTGGTTGGTGCTGGCTGTCGGGATGCGGCCACCGCGTTACCTGAATACGAGGTTGCTCAGGGTTGGCGCGCTCGACCCTGTTGAAGCGCGGCAGCTGGCCAGGCGGATCAGCGCCGTGCCAGGCGTGGTCGAGGCGGTGGTGATTGCCGAGGATGAAGTGGCCTATCTGAAAGTCGATGCCCGGCTGCTCGACGAGGATACGTTAGATGCCGTTGTTTCTGCGGATGCCTGACCGTATGATGCTCACTGGGTGCAGTACGAGACACACAAGACAACGAGAGAAAGCACACGGACTGTGTTTTCAGTAAGGAGCAGAACATGGCAAGAGGCGTCAACAAGGTCATCCTGGTCGGTAATCTGGGCGCTGACCCGGAAGTGAAATACATGCCCAACGGTAATGCGGTGGCGAATGTCACGCTGGCCACCAGTGAAACCTGGAAAGATAAACAGAGCGGCGAGAACAAGGAAAAAACCGAATGGCACCGTGTGGTGTTTTTCCGCCGCCTGGCCGAGATTGCCGGCGAATACCTGAAGAAGGGTTCGCAGGTGTATATCGAAGGCAAGTTGCAGACCCGCAAATGGCAGGACAAGAACGGCAATGACCGTTACACCACCGAAATCATCGCCAATGAAATGCAGATGCTCGGTGGCCGCGGTGGTGGTGGCAGTGCTGATTTCGGTGGAGCTTCGGCGTCACAGTCTGCACCGTCAGCAGCACCTGCAGCCACAGCGGGTGGTGACTTTGATGATGATATTCCGTTCTGACGGAGTCTGGCAGGCGGTATAAAAAAGGCCGGTTTTCCGGCCTTTTTTGTGATGCGTGTGGGCTGCTGGAGGTCCGGATGGTCCTGTGAGGCGTCTCTTGCAGGCAAAAATCCGCATTTGGCAGGCAGAGTCTCATAGTTAGTATTTAACTCCCCATAAAAATTATTATATACTGGCTGCCTTAACGGCCTCCAAGTTGAAGCATTTCCATAGCAAGCTCCAGCAACTATCTGATTTCCGGTTTAAACCTCTTTTGTGGCTCGCGAATTAAATCTACCCCTTTGGCGTATCGTCGCTAAGTTACTGTCCGTAAAGCAGGATTTTTCGATTTCCGCCTTGACAAGGTGGGGATTCGCTACCTATAGTGTCGAGAAGTGGGATTCAGTGGAATTTAGTGGCAAAAAGAGGGGGTCCAGAGGAGTCCGGTGTTTCGAGGTGGTAACACAGTCAAGCTCGATGCCAAGGGGCGGTTGGCCTTGCCAACCCGCTATCGCGGCATCATCAGCGAGCGTTACGAGGGTCGCCTGGTGGTGACCGTCCACGATGACGGCTGTCTGCTGCTTTATCCCCAGCCTGAGTGGGAGCAAATCGAACATCGCCTTATCAATACCCCGAATCTGGATCGCCGCACGCGCGACATGCAGCGTATGTTGGTGGGTTATGCCACAGAAGTCGAGATGGACGGCAATGGCCGTATTCTGCTGGCGCCGCGGTTGCGTGAGTTTGCGTTACTGGACAAGACGGTGGCACTGGTTGGTGTGGGCAAGAAATTTGAAATCTGGAATGACGAAACCTGGATGAATATCGGTAGTGGCTGGAAAGGGCGCGCGGAAGATGATGACAGGCCGTCCCCTCTTGAATCGCTGACGTTGTAGGGGCGATGAGTCACCAGCATCAGCCGGTACTGTTGACACAGGTACTGGAGGCGCTCCGGGTAAAGCCGGACGGTCTCTATATAGACGGAACCTTTGGACGTGGCGGACATGCGGCAGCGCTCCTGGACAGGCTCGGCCCCGAAGGAAGGCTTCTCGCCTTCGACAAGGATCCTGACGCTCTGGCTTTTGCCGCCAGCCGGTTCTCCGGTGAGGCGCGACTGCTGATGCGTGAAGGAAGTTTTGAAAATCTCGCAAGTGAAGTATCTGCCCTTGGCTGGCAAGGACGAGTGGATGGAATCCTGTTTGACCTCGGTGTGTCGTCACCGCAGCTTGACGACGCAGCGCGTGGTTTCAGCTTTATGCAGGCGGGACCGCTGGACATGCGCATGAATCCGCAGGCCGGTCTCAGTGCGGCCGAATGGCTGGCGCAGGCGCCGGAGCGGGAGATTGCCGATGTCCTGTGGAAGTACGGCGAAGAGCGTTTTTCCCGTCGCATTGCGCGCGCCATTGTGAACAGCCGTGAAGAATCACCCATCACAACCACCTTGCAGCTGGCCAGCTTGATTCAGTCCGCCGCACCAGCGCGTGAACGCCACAAGCACCCGGCGACGCGGAGTTTTCAGGCGATCCGTATTTTTATCAACCGCGAACTGGAAGATCTGGAGGTGGCTCTGCCGCAGGCTGTTGACGTGCTGGCAGCTGGTGGACGGTTGGTGGTCATCAGTTTTCATTCGCTCGAAGACCGTATTGTGAAACGTTTCATCCGTGATCAGTATCGCGGGCCGCAATTGCCCCCCGATCTGCCGGTGATACCCGAAGGCTATGCGCCAGGGCTGAAGCCTGTCGGCAAGCAGATTCGTGCTGATCAATCCGAGATCGATGCCAACCCGCGTGCACGCAGCGCCGTATTGCGCGTGGCGGAGCGTGTTGCGTGAGGGCTGTGCTGTTGCCACTGATGCTGATTGCGGTGATTGCCAGCGCCATGAGCGCTGCCTGGTCACGCCACGAAAGTCGCAAGCTGTTTAATGAACTGCAACAGCTTGAGGGTGAGCGGGATGCCATGAATGTCGAATGGGGTCAGTTGCAACTTGAGCAGAGTACGCATACCACGCACGGAAAGATTGAGTCGGCAGCGCGTGAGCGCCTGGGGATGCGAATTCCCGGTGTACAACAGATGGTGATTCTGAAGCCATGAGGCATAAGGGGCATATCAGCAAGGCGCGGCGGTTTGTGTTGATCGGCTTGATGCTGCTCGGCTTCACTGTGCTCGCCGGGCGCAGTGCGCAATTACAGCTGGTGGACCAGGCGTTCCTCCAGGAGCAGGGTGACGCGCGTCACTTGCGCGTGGTGCAGGTGCCGGCACACAGAGGCATGATTACTGACCGCAACGGTGAGCCACTGGCTATCAGTACACCGGTGCAGTCGGTGTGGGTTAATCCGCAGGAACTGGTCGCTTCACCCGGCGAGATGTCGCGGGTGGCCAGGCTGCTTGCACTGGACGTGGACAGGTTGCAGCGCCTGATCGGTCAGCGCAAGGACCGTGAGTTCGTCTACCTGCGCCGCCATGTTGCCCCGGATCTCGCTCGCCAGGTCATGGCGCTGGGGGTGCGCGGTATTTATTTGCAGCGCGAGTACCGGCGCTACTACCCGGCGGGTGAGGTTGCCGGTCACCTGGTGGGTTTCACCAATATCGACGACCGTGGCCAGGAAGGGCTGGAGCTGGCCTACGACGACTGGCTGACGGGTGAGCCGGGTGCCAAGCGCGTGATCAAGGATGGCCAGCGGCAGATTGTCGAGAATGTGGAGAATATTCGTTCCGCGCGGCCCGGTCGCGACCTGGCCCTGAGCATCGACCGACGCATCCAGTATCTCGCCTACCGTGAACTGAAAGCGACGGTCACGCAGCACCATGCACGTTCCGGATCGGTCGTGGTGCTGGACAGCCACAGCGGAGAGATCCTGGCGCTGGTCAATCAGCCGTCGTTCAACCCGAACAACCGCCGGCGTCTGAAGCCCGGCAGGCTTCGTAACCGCGCTGCGACAGATGTTTTTGAGCCCGGTTCGACGATGAAGCCGTTTATCATCGCGGCTGCACTGCAAACGGGTAAATATCAGGCTGGTACACGCATAAACACCTCGCCGGGCATGTTCCAGGTTGGCGTGCATACCATTCGCGATATGCACAACTATGGTGTGCTGGACTTGACCGGTGTGATCCGGAAATCCAGCAATGTTGCCGCCAGCAAGATCGCATTGTCCCTTGAACCGGAAACACTCTGGGGCTTCCTGTCGGATGCCGGTTTCGGCGTATCCACGGGCAGTGGTTTTCCCGGTGAGGCGGATGGCCATATGGCCAACTACCATCGATGGCGGGATATCGAACGCGCTACCCTGGCTTACGGTTATGGCCTGTCGGTGACTGCCATGCAGCTGGCGCAGGCCTACGGTGTATTTGCCAATGACGGTTATCGGGTACCGGTAACACTGTTGCGGCGTGAACAGCAGCCCCGGCGCGAGAGGGTGTATTCCCCTGAAGTGGCGCGCAGTGTGCGGCGTATGATGGAAACCGTGGTGCACGCGGGCGGTACTGCACCCAGGGCCGCAGTGCCGGGATACCGGGTGGCGGGCAAGACCGGTACCGTGCACAAATCAATATCCGGTGGCTACGCAGACGACAAATACATTTCTGTTTTCGCCGGGATGGCGCCAGCCAGTAATCCGGGCCTGGTGATTGTCGTTGTGATTAATGAGCCGCGTAATGGTGAACACTTTGGTGGGCTGGTGGCCGGCCCCGCGTTTTCCCGCATCATGGCCGGGGCGTTACGTTTGCTCAACGTAACACCGGATGGTGTCCCGTTACTGCACACACAGCGCAACGGGCAGGGGGGTCCGGCATGATGGCGGAACTTTCTTCATCCCGTGGCGCCATGCTCACTGATCTGCTGGCAGGGTTGGCTGCTGATAGCGTGCCTGCCGATATCGTAGTGCAAGGTCTGGCGGCAGACAGTCGCGCTGTGCAGCCGGGATATCTGTTTCTGGCGTGCCGGGGTTTGCAGGTGCACGGACTGGCTTACTTGTCACAGGCTGTCGCGCAGGGCGCGGTTGCCGTGGTTTATGACCCCGAAGGCTATGATGATGCCAAACAGCTGTTCGAAGGCGTCCCTGTACCTGTGGTAGCCGTCAGCGGGCTGTCACAACAGCTTGGTGTGATTGCCGGCCGTTTTTATGCCGGGCCTTCGTGTGACATGCATGTGATTGGCGTGACCGGGACGGACGGTAAAACCTCGGTGAGCCATTTTATTGCCCAGGCCCTGTCCGTGAGCGGGAATCCGGCTGGCCTGCTGGGTACGCTGGGCTATGGTGTGTACGGTGAGTTGAGTACGCCGACACACACCACGCCGGATGCACTGCGTTTGCAGCAGGAGCTGGCTGCATTGCGTGATCGTGGCGTGAAACAGCTGGCGATGGAGGTTTCCTCGCATGCCCTGCACCAGAATCGCTGTGCCGGTATCCAGTTTCATACCGCTGTGTTGACCCAGCTCAGCCGCGACCATCTTGATTACCACGGTAGCCTGGAGGCTTATGCCGATGCCAAGCGTCGCCTGTTCCAGGTAGCGGGACTGCAATGTGCTGTGCTCAATGCCGGCGATGCCTTTGGTCGTGAGCTGGCATCAGGACTGGCTGACAAGATTCGAATCATCAGCTGGCAGGCACAGGCGGGCGCACAACCGCTGAGTCGTGAGTGGCTGGCATTACGTTCACTGAAAGCCTTGCCGGAAGGGATGGTGTTGAGCGTGGACTCAAGCTTCGGTGAGGTGGCCTTTGAAACAGGGTTGCTGGGCGATTTCAATGCAGGGAACCTGCTCGCATCGCTCGGCGCCCTGTTGGCTGCCGGCCTGCCGTTGGCTGATGCTGCCCGGCGACTTTCACAAGTGACAACCGTGCCGGGCCGCATGGAGTTGTTCAGTGCGCCGGGCCGTCCGCATGTGGTGGTTGATTATGCACACACACCGGCAGCGCTTGAGGCGGCACTGAAGGCACTGCGTCCCCACTGCACGGGGCAGCTGGTGTGTGTATTTGGCGCCGGTGGCGATCGTGATACCGGCAAACGCCCGGCCATGGGCGCCATTGCCGAGCAGTATGCGGATTGCGTCGTGGTAACCAGTGACAACCCGCGTCATGAAGCGCCACAGGGCATCATGGCGCAGATTCTCACCGGCATGAAACAGCCGCAACGCGCGCAACAGATCGAAGACAGGCGGTCAGCGATTCATGCGGCACTGGCAGCGGCGAACGAAAATGATCTGGTGCTGGTTGCCGGCAAGGGCCATGAAGATACCCAGCAGGTCGGTGACCTCAGGGTCGCGTTCAGCGACCGGGACTGTGTGGTGCGCTGGCTGAAGGGTGGCGGGGCATGATGAGCATGCCGCTGTCAGAGGCTGCCCGCGTGCTGGATGCTGTCCGGCACGGCGCTGATGTCACTTTTGCCGGCCTGAGTACCGACACGCGCACCCTGCGCGGGGGCAACCTGTTCGTTGCCCTGCAAGGGCCAAATTTCGATGGTCATGATTACCTGCCGCAGGCACAGCGTGAGGGCGCGTTGGCGGCAACCGTCAGCCGTGTTGTCGAGTGCTCGTTGCCGCAGCTCGAGGTGGAAGATACACGTATTGCACTGGGGCAGTTGGCTGGCTACTGGCGCTCGCGTTTCGATCTGCCGCTGGTGGCCGTCACCGGTAGCAACGGCAAGACCTCGGTGCGGGAGATGATTGCGGCGATACTCCGTCCTTGCGGTGAAACGCTGGTGACATGCGGAAACCTGAATAATGATATCGGCGTGCCACTGACACTGTCCGGCCTGTCCGATACACACCGCTACGCGGTTATCGAACTGGGCGCCAACCATCCCGGTGAGATTGCCTGCCTGACCGATATTGCAAGGCCGACTGTTGCGGTGGTGAATAACGCTGCACCGGCACATCTGGAAGGTTTTGGCGATATCGAGGGTGTGGCGCGCGCAAAGGGTGAGTTGTTCGAGCGCCTGTCAGATGACGGGATTTGCATTATCAATGCCGATGACGCTTATGCCGGACTATGGGAATCACTGGCTGCTCCACGCAAGGTAATCAACTTCGGGCTTGCGGCTGATGCGGATGTGCATGCTGTCTGGCAGGGTGATTTGAGCGGTAGCGAGATTAGCTTGTATACGCCATCGGGTAATGTGTCGTTTCATCTGCCTTTGCCCGGCCGCCACAATGTCATGAATGCGCTGGCTGCCAGTGCGGCCGCTATTGCGCTGGGCCTGTCTCCCGAGGTGATTGCCCGCGGCCTGTCCACCCTGCGCGCCGTTGGCGGGCGCTGGCAACCGTGCAGGGGTGTGCAGGGCGCACAGCTGATTAATGACACCTATAACGCAAACCCCGGTTCACTCAGTGTCGCACTGGAGCTGCTTGCAGACAGCGGCAACGAGTGCTGGCTGGTGCTTGGCGACATGGGGGAACTCGGTGAGACGGGTGAAGCATTGCACCGGCTGATGGGTGAGCAGGCGCGCGATGCCGGTCTGTGCAAGCTGTTTGCCCTGGGTTCGCTGGCCGCAGCCGCGGCACAGGCATTTGGCGAAGGTGGCGAGGCATTCGAGTCGCTGGATGCGCTGGTGAGTCGTCTGCGCGAACAGCTGCATCCCGGTGTTATCGTGCTGGTGAAAGGGTCGCGCGCCATGCGCATGGAGCGCGTGATTGACGCCTTGCGCGATCGTAGCGGGGAGGCAGCCTGACATGCTGGTTTATCTCGCCGATTACCTGAGCCAGTTCAACAGTGGTTTTAATGTCTTCCAGTACCTGACACTGCGGGCCATTCTTGGTGTGCTGACAGCATTGTTGCTGTCGTTTGTGATAGGCCCGGTCATGATTCGTCAGCTGAGTTTCCGGCAGATCGGCCAGCAGGTGCGCGATGATGGCCCGGAATCGCACCTGTCAAAGGCGGGTACGCCGACCATGGGTGGTGCACTGATCCTGGTAGCAATTGCGGTCTCTACCTTGTTGTGGGCTGATCTTGCCAATCGCTATGTGTGGGTGGTGCTGCTGGTCACACTGAGCTTTGGTGCCATTGGCTGGGTCGACGATTACCGCAAGATTGTCTATGGCAACAGCAAGGGGCTGTCGGCGGCCGCCAAGTATGGCTGGCAATCACTGGCGGCTATCGTAACCGGACTGTATCTCTACTATGCCGCGCAGTCTCCGGCGGAGACCGAGTTGATCGTGCCCTTCTTCAAGGATGTAGCGATACCGCTCGGCGCCTGGTACGTCGTGGTGGTTTATTTCGTGGTGGTGGGTTCCAGTAATGCCGTGAACCTGACGGATGGTCTCGATGGACTGGCAATCCTGCCCACGGTGCTGATAGCCGGTGCGCTGGCCGTATTTGTGTATGCCACCGGTAATGTCTACTACGCCAGGTACCTGGGGATTCCCTACATTCGCGAGGTCGGCGAAGTGGTGGTGTTCTGCGGTGCGATTGTTGGCGCCGGCCTTGGCTTTCTCTGGTTCAACGCCTACCCGGCGCAGGTCTTTATGGGCGACGTTGGCGCGCTGGCGCTGGGTGCAGCGCTTGGCATTGTTGCAATCCTGGTGCGCCAGGAGCTGGTGTATTTCCTGATGGCCGGCGTATTCGTCATGGAGACTGTGTCGGTGATTTTGCAGGTGGCTTCATTCAAATTGACGGGGCGGCGTATCTTCCGCATGGCGCCGCTGCATCATCACTTTGAGCTCAAGGGCTGGCCGGAGCCACGCGTCATTGTGCGCTTCTGGATTATTACAGTGATCCTGGTGTTGAGCGGGCTGGCGACCTTGAAGTTGCGTTGAGCAGGAGCGGGAATGGGCAAGAAAGGCCAGATTGTGCTGGCAGGTTTGACCTTTGCGGCGATAGCCGTACTGCGGGTCATATTTTGACAGGTTACTGGAACAGGAATGTTGGCAGCCATAGACATGATGGAACAGGACACGCAACAGGCATTGCGTACGCTGGTGGTCGGACTTGGTAGCACCGGTGTGTCGTGTGCGCGTTTTCTGTCGCGTATCGGCGTGCCGGTTGCCGTGACCGACAGTCGCGATCAGCCGCCCGGACTGGAAATCCTGCAGCGTGAGTTGCCGGATGTGGCCTTGTTTCTTGGTGGGTTCGATGAAGAAGCCTTCGCACGTGCGGAGCGTATCGTGGTGAGCCCCGGTGTATCCCTGCGTGAACCGTTACTGGCCGAAGCCCGTGCGCGTGGTGTGGAAGTCATTGGCGATATCGAATTGTTTGCGCGTCATATCAGTGCGCCGGTGATCGGCATCACCGGTTCCAACGGCAAGAGCACTGTGACCACCCTGCTGGGCCTCATGGTGCAGCAGACTGGCCGAAGTGTTCGTGTCGGTGGCAACCTCGGTATACCGGCGCTGGATCTCGTTGCTGATGACGAGCCGGATTTGTACGTGCTGGAATTATCCAGCTTCCAGCTGGAAACCGTACGCAACCTGTCGTGTCTTGCTGCGGTGGTGCTGAATGTCAGCCCGGACCACATGGACCGCTACGATTCCCTGGGTGACTATGCAAAGGCCAAGCAAGCCATTTACCACCACGCGCGTCTGCAGGTGGTCAACCGTGATGACAGTTCTGCGGCAGCGCTTGCACACGAGCATGCGCCGGTCGTCAGCTTCGGCCTTGGCGAGCCGCAGGGCAATGACTACGGGTTTCGCCGTGTCAACGGTGAACTCTGGATAGCACATGGTGATGCTGTATTGATGCCTGTGACGGAACTCCGCATGCAAGGCTTGCATAACCAGGCCAATGCACTGGCGGCGCTGGCGCTCGGTGATGCGGCGGGGTTGCCTGAACAGGCCATGCTGCAGGCGTTGCGTGAGTTTCAGGGCCTGCCGCATCGCACTGAATGGGTTGGCGAGCATCAGGGGGTGCGCTGGTTCAATGATTCAAAGGCGACCAATGTCGGTGCGGCACTGGCGGCCATACAGGGTTTTGAAGGCTCACTGGTGTTGATTGCCGGGGGGCAGGGCAAGGGTGCGGACTTCTCGGAATTGGCAGAGGGTCTGGACGCACATGTGCGTCATGTGGTTTTGCTCGGCGAAGCAGCAGACGAAATCGAAGCCGCCTTGCGGGGCCGTATTCCGGTCAGTCGTGCTGCGGACATGAAAGAGGCGGTGCAACTTGCCGCGGCCCGTGCGCAGGCGGGTGATACGGTGCTGTTGTCGCCGGCATGCGCCAGTTTCGACATGTTCGACGGCTACCAGCAGCGTGGTGAGCGTTTTGTGCAGGCGCTGAGGGAGGTGTTCGAATGAGTCTCGCCATGTTGTTGCCGGATATGCCGGTAAGGCGCGGGGCATCCTGCCCGCGGCTCGACTTTGCCTTGCTGGCAGCGGTGACGGCGTTGTTTTCACTGGGCCTGGTGATGGTGGCTTCGGCCTCCATGCCGGTTGCCGAGCGGTTGGGTGTCAGCACCCTGTATTTTACCCTTCGCCAGACCATGTACCTGTTCATGGGGCTGGGTCTCGGCCTGCTGGTGCTGCGTATCAGGCTGGCCTGGTGGGAACAGTGCAGTCTGTTGTGTATTTTGCTCGCCATTCTGATGCTGATGGTGGTACTGGTGCCGGGGGTGGGTGTCGAAGTGAACGGCAGTACCCGCTGGATCAACCTGGGTGTCTTCCGCTTGCAGGTATCGGAGCCGGCCAAGTTGCTGGCGCTGGTTTACATGGCCGGTTACCTGGTACGCCATGGCGAGGCGGTTCGTGAAACCCGCGCCGGTTTTATCAAGCCGCTGGTGCTGTTGCTGGCGGCGGCAGTATTGCTGCTGATGGAACCGGATTTTGGCGCCACTGTGGTGATGATGAGCGCTGCGCTGGTCATGATGTTCATGGCGGGTGTCAGCTTGTGGAAATTTGCCGGCCTGATGGGTATGGCGTTTGCCGCATTTGCTGCGCTGGCCATTTCCTCGCCCTATCGCATGGAGCGCCTGACAACTTTTCTCAACCCGTGGGCGGATCCGTTCGACACGGGTTTCCAGCTCACCCAGTCACTGATCGCCATCGGTCGTGGCGAACTGTTCGGTGTCGGTCTGGGCGCCAGTGTGCAGAAACTGTTTTACCTGCCGGAAGCGCACACGGACTTTGTCTTTGCGGTGCTGGCCGAAGAACTCGGCCTGGTGGGTATCCTGGTGCTGCTCGGGCTGTACCTGTTTGTGGTGTTGCGCGCCTACCATATTGCATACGTTGCGGAGCAGGGAGGTAATCCTTTTGCGGCTTACCTGGCATACGGTATTGGTACCTGGCTGGGCCTGCAGGCGTTGATCAATGTCGGGGTCAATACCGGGCTGCTGCCAACCAAGGGTCTGACCCTGCCGCTGATGAGCTACGGGGGCAGCAGTATGCTGGTGACCTGTGTCGCCATTGCCATGTTGCTGCGTATTGATTACGAAACACGTTGTACCGTTAACAGTCTGCCGGCGTCCGGTGTGTCCATGCGTCCTCGCAGGGGTGTGAGATGAACACGCGGCGTCCCATTCTGATCATGGCCGGCGGTACCGGTGGCCATGTATTCCCGGCGTTGGCCGTTGCGGAACAGTTGCGCGAACTTGGCTGGCCGGTCGAATGGCTGGGTACGCAGGCCGGGCTGGAAGCACGCGTGGTGCCGTCAACCGGTATCCCGGTGCACTGGGTCAGCGTGAAAGGGTTGCGCGGCAAGGGGCTGCTGCGGCAACTGCTGGCGCCCTTCATGTTGCTGTGGGCATTGCTTCAGGCTGCTTCCGTTATGTTGCGTGTTCGACCGGCCGCTGTGCTGGGTATGGGGGGATTCACCACGGGGCCGGGTGGCCTGATGGCCTGGTTACTGCGTCGGCCGCTGGTGATCCATGAGCAGAACTCGGTAGCCGGTCTGACCAATCGCCTGCTTGCGCCACTGGCTGACCCGGTGCTGGAAGCTTTTCCCGGCAGTCTTCGTGGCGCAATTCATACCGGCAACCCGGTGCGTGCCGACATTGCGCAACTGCCTTTCCATGTTCCCGAACCGGCAGGCCGACGCCCGCGCCTGTTGGTGGTCGGCGGCAGTCTCGGGGCTGCGGCACTGAATGAAACTGTCCCGGCGGCACTTGCACTGTTTGATGAAGCACAGCGACCGGAGGTCTGGCACCAGACTGGATTGAAGCTGATTGATGCAGCGCGCGATGCGTATTCAGCGGTGAATGTCGAGGTGCGTCTGGAGGCCTTTATCGATGACATGGCGCAGGCCTACCAGTGGGCCGACCTGGTGCTGTGTCGGGCTGGCGCGCTGACCGTGGCAGAACTTGCCGCCGTCGGTGTGGCGTCAATACTGGTGCCCTATCCCTATGCTGTCGACGATCACCAGACGGCTAATGCGCGCTACCTCGTCGATGCCGGTGCAGCACAGTTGTTGCCGCAGTCGAAGATGAGCGTTGAGCGCCTGCGCGAAGAACTGGGTCTGCTGCAGCAGCCCGGGCGACTTGTTGATATGGCAAAACGCGCCCGTGAACAGGCCATGCCGGATGCCGCGCGTCAGGTTGCGTCGTACTGTGCCCGTGCCACCGGATGGAAGGAGGCGGCATGATGGTTGCGCCAAAACAGCCTCCACTGCAGCCTGATGTTATGGGGCGCATTCGTTGCGCCCACTTTGTCGGTATCGGTGGTGCCGGTATGGGCGGGATTGCCGAGGTATTGCTGAACCTGGGATACAAGGTCACAGGTTCCGATTTGCGTGAAAATGCAGTGACCCGCAGACTGGCACTGCAGGGTGCGCGTATCTGGTTCGGTCACAGCGCGGATCATGTCGCTGACGGTGATGTGGTGGTGGTGTCGACAGCCGTGAACGAAGATAACCCGGAAGTGAAAGCGGCACGCGAACGCCGTATCCCGGTGGTGCCACGCGCCGAAATGCTGGCCGAGATCATGCGCTTTCGACACGGTATTGCTGTCGCCGGAACCCATGGCAAAACCACCACGACCAGCCTGGTGGCAAGCCTGCTGGCAGAGGGAGGGCTGGACCCGACGTATGTCATCGGTGGCCGTCTCAACAGTTCGAACAGCCATGCACGGCTTGGCAGTAGCCGTTACCTGGTGGCCGAAGCCGATGAAAGCGATGCATCGTTTCTGTATCTGCAACCCATGCTTGCTGTAGTGACCAATATTGACGCTGATCACCTGTCGACCTATGAAGGTGACTTCCGCCGTCTGCGACAGACTTTCGTTGAGTTCCTGCACCACCTGCCTTTCTATGGTCTGGCGGTTATGTGTGTCGATGATCCCAATGTGCGAGATGTACTGCCGGAACTGACACGCCAGGTGCGAAGCTACGGCATCGACAGTGAAGATGCCGATATCCGCGCTGTGAACCTGCAACAGCAAGCACAGCAGATGTCTTTTGATATTCATCAGCAAGGTCACCCTGTACTGAGTGTGGTGCTCAATTTGCCGGGGCGACATAACGTTCTGAATGCACTGGCAGCCGTTGCCGTAGCGCGCGAACTGGAGGTAACGGATAGCGCGATTCAGCACGCGCTGGAAACCTTTGAGGGTATTGGCCGGCGTTTCCAGATCAACGGTGAAGTCGAGGTTGACGGCGGTTCGGTATTACTGATTGATGACTATGGACACCATCCGCGCGAAATAGCCGCCACCCTGGAAGCCGTGCGTAACGGCTGGCCGGAACGACGCCTGGTGGTGGCGTTTCAGCCGCACCGCTACAGCCGCACCTTTGACCTGTTCGATGACTTCGTACAGGAACTGGTCAACAGTGACCTGCTGCTGATTACCGAGGTGTTTGCTGCCGGCGAGTCGCCTGTCACCGGTGCCGATGGCCGGGCGCTTTGTCGTGCGGTGCGCGGCCGTGGCCGCGTCGACCCGGTGTTTGTCGAGGATGTCAAAACCTTGCCGGCGGTGCTGGAGGATCTTGTGCAGCCCGGTGATGTGGTGTTGACACTTGGCGCCGGCTCTATCGGTGCCGTGGCCGCCGGCCTGCCGGCAGTGCTCGGAGATAATGTGGGAGATGACGAATGAGTTCTGAAAGTAACCGCTTGCGTTTTCATATGGGCTGTGGTGAACGCCTGCAAAGTCGCCGCTGGATCGTGCGTTGTATATCCGGCGCGCTGTTGCGCACTCGTATGAAACCTGGTGCTGGCAGGGCAAAACATGAACAGTCAGGGCGTGAGGAGGATAGGGACGAATCATGATGACAGCGGAATCGATGCCAGTGTTACGCGGTGAACTGAAATTCGACGAACCTCTGTCCGGCTATACCAGCTGGCGCGTTGGTGGGCCGGCAGATCGTTGTTATCGTCCTGCAGACCTGGAAGATTTACAGCACTTCCTCACCAGCCTGCCGGATAATGAGCCGCTGGAATGGATCGGACTTGGCAGCAACCTGCTGGTGCGCGATGGCGGTGTACGCGGTACGGTGATTCTGCCCTTTGGCGGTCTGGATACGCTTGAGCTGGTGGACAATAACGTGGTGCGTGCGGGTGCGGGTGTGGCCTGTAACAAGGTGGCACGTTTTGCGGCGCGCGCCGGACTCACCGGCGCAGAATTTCTTGCCGGCATCCCCGGCACCATGGGTGGCGCACTGGCCATGAATGCAGGTGCCTTCGGCGGCGAGACCTGGCCGATTGTGGCGCGGGTGGAAACACTGGACCACCACGGCGAACTGCACCTGCGCGACCGAAGTGATTTTGACGTTTCCTATCGCAGCGTGACCGGCTTGCGTGATGAATGGTTCGTATCGGCCGAGTTGCAACTGGAACCGGGCGATGCCCAGGCTGCGCTCGACAATATCAAGGTATTGCTGGAAAAACGTTCTGCAACCCAGCCTACCGGGTTACCCAGTTGTGGTTCGGTGTTCCGAAACCCGCCCAATGATTTTGCCGCGCGCCTGATCGATACCTGCGGCCTGAAGGGCGAGCGTATCGGTAATGCACAGGTGTCGGAGAAGCACGCCAATTTCATTATCAACCTTGGTGAGGCGCGGGCAGAAGATATCGAGGCGCTGATTCGTTATGTACAGGAAAGAGTGATGCAGGTGCACGGTATACGCCTGCAGCCGGAAGTTCGCATTATCGGAGTATTTGCGTGAATGGAAACACTACCCGGCCTGCTGATTTCGGAAGGGTTGCCGTGCTGATGGGCGGCTGCTCTGCCGAGCGTGAAGTGTCGCTTGACAGTGGGAATGCTGTGCTGGGCGCACTGCTTGCGCGTGGCGTGGATGCGGTGTCTGTGGATGCCGGTTCACCGAATTTCGTTGCACAGCTGCAGGCGGGTGCCTTTGATAGCGCCTTTAATGTCGTCCACGGTCGCGGTGGTGAGGACGGTGTGTTGCAGGGTTTGCTGGAATACCTCGATATCCCGGTTACCGGTAGCGGTGTGCTGGGTTCTGCGCTGGCCATGGACAAGCAACGCACCAAACACCTGTGGCAGGGGCTGGGTTTACCAACGCCGGACTTCGTCATGCTGACCTGCGAACAGGATCTGGTTGCAGCCGTGCAGTGCATCGGTTTTCCGATGATGCTCAAGCCGGTGCATGAAGGTTCCAGTATCGGTATGGCACGCGTTGACAAGCCGGGACAGCTTGAACAGGCATGGCGCGATGCCGATCAGTACGACCACGAAGTTATGGCGGAGCGTTGGGTCAGTGGCGAGGAATACACGGCGGCGATTGTCGATGACGTGGTGCTGCCCCTGATACGACTGGAAACGCCGCGTGAATTTTACGATTACGAGGCCAAGTATCAGTCCGACAGTACGCAATACCATTGTCCCTGCGGCCTGCCGGAATCGCGTGAAGTGGAGTTGCAGCAGCTGGCGCAACAGGCATTCGATGCCGTTGGTGCAAGTGGCTGGGGTCGGGTGGATTTTTTTCTCGATAGTGATAATTCGCCCTGGTTGATCGAGGTGAATACCGTGCCAGGTATGACGGATCACAGCCTGGTGCCGATGGCGGCACAGCAGTACGGCTGGGATATGCCGGAACTGGTGTGGCGGATACTTGGAACGGCAATACAGGAGAACGATGCCCGTGGCGGTTAAACGCAAGGTGCAGGCCCGGCGCAGGCAAAAGATACCGCGCAAACCCCTGTCGCACTGGTGGCGTCCGGCGTTTGTCGTGCTGGTCGTGAGCGGCAGTGTTGCCGGCCTGGTGTTCATGCTGGAATGGATGAAAGACCCGCAGGCCTGGCCGGTGAGGATGGTGCAGGTTGAAGGTGATCTGCACTATCTCGATGGCGCTGACCTGCAGGCATTTATTGCGCCGATGTCGGATGAAGGTTTTTTTGGCGTTCAGGTTGCGGAGATTCAGTTGCAGTTGCAGGCCCGGCCGTGGATCGAGCAGGTATCGGTACGGCGTGTGTGGCCGGACCGGTTGCAGATCCGTATTCGTGAACAGCAGCCTGTGGTGCGCTGGGGTGAAGCGGGATATCTCAATCCACGCGGTGAGTTTTTCGCGCCGCAAACTTCGGTGGGGATTGCCGGGTTGCCGCAACTGGATGGGCCGGAAGGTCATGAACAGCGAGTACTGTCCATGTTTGCGCAGATGCGCAAGTCACTCCGGCCACTGCGGCTCAAGGTCGTGAAGTTGCAACTCGATGCCCGGCGTGCCTGGCATGTGCAACTGGATAACGGTTTGAAAATGGAATTGGGGCGGCGTGACCCGCTGCAACGGGTGGCGCGTTTTGTACATGCCTACCCGGCCATCATGGCGGCAGGGAGCGGCAGGGTGGTGTCGGTGGATTTGCGCTACAGCAATGGTGTGGCGGTGCACTGGCAGTCTATCGATAAACAGGCATTACGTACCGGTTGAAAACCGTATGACAAAGAAATCAGAGAAAAACATGATTGTCGGACTCGATATTGGCACCTCGAAGGTAGTGGCCATTGTCGGTGAAATATCCCCCGATGGCGGGATCGACATCATTGGTATCGGTTCACATCCCTCCAAGGGGCTGAAAAAGGGTGTGGTGGTCAATATCGAGTCGACCGTGCACTCCATACAGCGTGCCGTGGAAGAAGCCGAGTTGATGGCGGGTTGCCAGATTCACTCGGTATATGCCGGTATCGCCGGCAGTCATATCCGCAGTCTTAACTCTCACGGCATTGTGGCCATTCGTGACAAGGAGGTAACGCCGAGTGACGTCGAGCGCGTTATCGATGCCGCGCGTGCCGTGGCGATCCCGGCCGACCAGAAAATGTTGCATATCCTGCCGCAGGAGTATGTCATCGATGACCAGGACGGTATTCGCGAGCCAATCGGCATGTGCGGTGTGCGGCTGGAAGCCAAGGTGCATATGGTGACGGGTGCTGTCAGTGCCGCACAAAACATTATCAAGTGTGTGCGGCGTTGCGGACTGGAAGTGGATGACATCATTCTTGAGCAACTGGCCTCCAGTTATTCCGTGCTGACTGACGATGAGAAAGACCTTGGTGTCTGCCTGGTCGATATTGGTGGTGGAACCACGGACATTGCCGTGTTTACCGAGGGTGCGATCAGTCATACCGCCGTGATTCCCATTGCCGGCGACCAGGTCACCAATGATGTCGCAGTGGCATTGCGGACACCGACACAGTACGCCGAAGACATCAAGATCAAATACGCCTGCGCCCTGCGCCAGTTGGCCTCCAGTGATGAAAACATCGAGGTGCCGAGTGTTGGCGACCGTCCTCCGCGCCGCCTGGCAAGGCAGACGCTGGCCGAGGTGGTCGAGCCGCGCTACGAAGAATTGCTGGTGCTGGTGCAGGCGGAACTGCGGCGCAGTGGTTTCGAGGACCTGATTGCGGCCGGCGTTGTGCTGACCGGAGGCAGTTCAAAGATTGAAGGACTTGTGGACCTCGCGGAAGAGGTGTTTCACATGCCGGTACGCCTTGGCGTGCCGCAAAGTATTACCGGACTCGTTGATGTGGTGCGCAATCCGATTTACGCGACGGGCGTCGGGTTGTTGCTGTTTGGTCACCAGAATCGTACCCGTCGTCATTTTGATGCAGATATGGGTCGAGGCATACGTGGAGTATGGGAGCGGATGAAGAGCTGGTTTCAGGGTAATTTCTAGGTTCGGGTTTTTTTAACGGAATTCGAATTTTCAGGATATAAATCAGAGAGGAGTAGTCATCATGTTTGAACTCATGGATTCATACAGTCAGAACGCAGTTATCAAGGTTATCGGCATTGGCGGTGGCGGTGGCAACGCTGTGCAGCACATGGTCGAGGCCGATATCGAAGGTGTCGAGTTTGTCTGTGCCAATACCGATGCGCAGGCGCTTACCAACATGACAACACGTACAACATTGCAGCTGGGCAATAGCATCACCAAGGGGCTTGGTGCAGGTGCCAACCCGGACATCGGTCGCCAGGCGGCGATGGAAGACCGGGACCGGATTATCGAATGCATTGAAGGCTCCGATATGCTGTTCATTACGGCCGGCATGGGTGGCGGAACCGGAACCGGTGCGGCACCGGTGGTGGCGCAGGTGGCCAAGGAGATGGGTATTCTCACTGTTGCCATTGTTACCAAGCCATTCCCGTTTGAGGGGGGCAAGCGTCTCGGTGTGGCTGATCGCGGACTGAAAGAACTGGGCCAGTACGTGGATTCACTGATTACCATTCCCAACGAAAAACTCTTGTCGGTGCTTGGCAAGGACATCAGCCTGCTGAACGCTTTCAAGGCCGCTAACGGTGTACTGCAGGGCGCGGTTCAGGGTATTGCCGAACTGATTACCCGTCCCGGCCTGATCAATGTCGACTTTGCGGATGTTCGTACAGTGATGTCGGAAATGGGCATGGCCATGATGGGTTCCGGTTCCGCCTCCGGTCAGGATCGTGCGCGTGAGGCGGCCGAGTCTGCGATTCACAGTCCGCTGCTGGAAGATATCGATCTGATGGGTGCTCGTGGCATTCTCGTCAACGTCACTGCCGGGCTGGATCTGTCTATCGGTGAATTTGAGGAAGTCGGCAATACCATCAAGGAATTTGCCTCCAGTGATGCCACTGTGGTGGTGGGTACGGTCATTGACCCGGAAATGCACGATGAGCTGCGTGTCACCGTGGTAGCCACCGGTCTTGGTGCCGAGGAAGCAAAACTCGAGGAAAAGACCGAGCCGGTACAGCTGGTACAGCGTAACAAGCGTGGTGAAGTGGATTATGCCGAACTGGACCGTCCTGCCGTGATCCGCAAGAAGGCTGCCGGTGACCCGACACCACCACCGGCTTCAGCAGATGACCTGGATTACCTGGATATCCCGGCTTTTCTGCGTCGTCAGGCTGACTAGTCCCGTCTGGTCGATGTGTTTTGGAGGGGGAATGGGTAGGCTGGCCCTGGGTGCTGGCCGCTGACAGGCATGCGTGGCCAGGTTTTTCGGGAGATGCCGGAGGGGTGTGGTAGACTCTGGTGGCATTTCCATAATCTGAAAACGATGAGAAGGTGGGCGCCATGCAGCCCACTCATAACAATATGATCTGTCAGAGAACCTTGAGGAATACCGTTCGCGCGAAGGGTGTTGGCCTGCACAGCGGGGAGCAGGTCTACCTGACACTGCGTCCGGCACCACCGGATACAGGCATTGTGTTCCGCCGGGTCGATACCGACCCGCCGGTGACGATTCCGGCCAGGATCGCCAATGTCGGCGATACCCGCCTGTCGACCACCCTGGTGGCAGGTGATGTCCGTGTATCCACGGTAGAACACCTGTTATCGGCATTTTCCGGGCTTGGCATCGATAACGCCATGGTGGATCTTACGGCAGCGGAAGTGCCGATTATGGATGGCAGCGCCGGGCCGTTTGTGTTCCTGATACAGTCAGCCGGCATCGAGGAACAACGCAAGGCCAAGCAATTTCTGCGAATTCTCGATACCGTCGAGGTGAGAGACGGCGACAAATGGGCAAGATTCTCACCGTTCAAGGGATTCCGGGTCGGATTCACCATTGATTTTGAGCATCCCATGTTCAAGGGACGCTGTCGGCATTCGGAAATCGATTTCTCGCGCAGTTCCTTCGTTCGTGAGGTCAGTCGGGCGCGGACGTTTGGTTTTATGCGTGATATCGAAAAATTACGCGAAAACAACCTGGCGCTGGGTGGCAGTCTGGATAATGCCGTGGTGCTGGATGATTACCGTGTGGTGAACGAGGACGGCCTTCGCTACGAGGACGAATTCGTCAAACACAAGGTACTGGACGCCGTTGGCGACCTTTACCTGCTGGGTCACAGCCTGATCGGCGAATTTGTCGGCCACAAGTCCGGGCATGCGCTCAACAATCATCTGTTGTGTGAACTACTGGCCTCGCCCGGCGCCTGGGAACTGACCAGCTTCGGTAACGCCGCCCGGGCACCCCGCTGGCTTAATCGGCCACAAATCGCATCTGTTTGAAATTCCTGCTGAAAGGTTCAGGATTCGCGCGCTTTTGCCGCTAACCGGTAAAGCGCTTCGCGTAGTGCCGGGTCATCGACATCCTCGGCGGTTTGAGCAAGCAGGTTGGCATTGTCCATTGAGATGGCGCCAGGTTTTCTGCTAACCGCTTGAATATCCATTCTTTCCGGGATAACGCGAACGTCTATGGCCTGCACGGCCAGGGACAGTTGGCACTGCAGTTGCTTGAGAAGTTCCGGGGCGGCAAATCTCAGGCGCGCCGCCCAGGCCGATGAGCGAACGCCGAGTATCAGGGTTTCTTTTTTGAAGTTCATGACACTACAATGCGCAGCCAGATCTTCCGCTAACAGGCGTAACACGGCCTGCTCAAGGCGCTGCAGGCTGCGGGCGCGTTCCAGCAAGGGCAGTTTTGCATGTTGAAGAATTTTCGCGCACGGAGAGGCGTTATTTTGACGCATCGGGTTCCATAAGAATTTATCGGGTAAATACAGTCAATGAAGTTTCTACTCTACACCACGAGATACGGCAAGTCCGGCAGTATTCAGTTGAATCGGCCTGTGGTCTGGGTCCCTGCGGCGCTGGCTCTGCTGGGCATCCTGCTGGCGGCGGGGCAGCTCGGCTATTCTCTGGGAGCAGCGCGCCAGCCGCAAGTGGCCGCAGAAGGCGGTACGCAGTGGCAGGCATTGCTCAATGAGCAGAAACAGGACCTGAGCATGATACGTGACGAGGCGCAGAATCAGCTCAATGCGCTGGCCGTCCGGCTGGGTCAGATGCAGGCACAGATGTTGAGGGTTGAAGCGTTGGGCCAGCGGGTAAAACAGATTGCCCGGTTGAAGAAATCAGAATTCGATTTTGACCAGCTGCCGGCACAGGGTGGACCGGCCGATCCGGCCGACACGGAATTACTGAAAACACCGGACTTCCTGAAGGCACTGGATGATATGGCTGCGCAGATCGATGATCGTGCGCGCCAGCTGGAGTTGCTGGAAGAAGTCATCAGTCGACGCGAACTCAGGCATGCCGTTTCACCGGCGGGCAAGCCGATCACCAAGGGGTGGCTCTCTTCCTACTATGGTATGCGTACCGATCCCTTCAATGGCCGACGTGAGATGCACAAGGGAATCGATTTCGCAGGTCATATGGGGGCTGATGTGGTTGCCACGGCTGCCGGTGTGGTGACCTGGGCCGGCAAGCGTTACGGTTATGGTCAGCTGATTGAGATTAATCACGGTAACGGCTATTCCACCCGCTACGGGCATTGCAACAAGGTTCTTGTGAAGGTCGGTGACAAGGTCGAGCCCGGGCAGAAGATTGCCCTGATGGGGTCCAGTGGTCGCTCTACCGGTCCGCATGTGCACTATGAAGTTCTGAAAAACGGGCGCCAGGTTAATCCCACCAGGTTCGTTCGGGCCAGTCGTTAAAGCATTGTCCCGGTACGAACGCTGGAAACAGTCTGGGTGGTTAATTTCGTCCCGGTTAGATAACGGCATGTTTAGGTAACGACTTGCCCGCTGCGCGGGTTCCCTGCGCTTCTCGACATTTTGCGCGCTCGCTAAACTCGCCATCCGCGCTGTCGCGCGTATGGCTCAGACAACGCTCGCTTGATCGCAAAACGTCTGCGATGCTCGGCTGCGCCGATACCTGAAAAAACCAGCAATCCACCCGGGACTTGTTTTCGTGAGGGCCTGACTCCATTTAAACCTCAATGAACCGGTACTTTCCCCGCGAGAGAAATAGGTCAAGAATCCGTGAAGCCCTTAAGAATACGGGCTTTTGCCCGATGAAAGCCTGTCCGTGGCCGGCTAATGCGGTATGATGCCTGCTCTGAATTTTCCAATACATTTGACTGGTTTCCCGACACATCATGGTGACATCAATACTACGCAAGGTTTTTGGTAGCCGGAACGACCGAATTCTCAAGCGTCTCCAAAAAAACGTAAA
>NZ_JBTTIO010000101.1:0-10737 GCF_058323355.1 Thiogranum sp. | reverse complement strand
GCCGAACTTGACGGAGATGTTTTCAAACAGGGGTTTGGCCCCGAACTGCATAGTGATATTGGCTGTAGAGATCAAGATAATGTACCGAAGGTGCTGATTCAGAAAGGCGCGAGGCCAAAGCGGGGTATTATCGCATATTTTGCGCTGACTGGCCTGGCTGACGCCCAATTAACCGCTGGAGGCCCGCAAATCAGTCCGCCAGGCGGGTGGAAATCACCGTCCAGCGCATCGGCACACGGCAATCACGTTCACCAAACGCGCGACGAAGGCCGGATGCCACGTTTTCTACCACATCATCGAGGCGGGTATCGCCACGTTGCTCGATTTCGACCCTTAGCGGTGAACCGGTCACCATACCCAGCGCCGCCTGGCGCGGATCGGCAAATACACACTCGCCGTCCAGCGTGGTGAAAGCGACATCTGTGAAGCCGGCTTCAGTCATATCGTCACGAATCATCGCCTGGTCGTGGTAACTGAATGGCACATGAAGAAAGGCAGGCGGGTTGCCTTCGAAGAAGTCCGCCATGATTTCGTTGACGGTACGCGGCAATGGATTGTGCGCCAGTGAATCCCAGACGCTGAACAACAGCCGGCCTCCGGGCATGAGCACACGGTGTGCCTCGCGAAAGGCCTGCACCTTGTCCGGACAGAACATGATACCGAACTGGCAGGCCACTACATCGAACTGTGCCGATTCAAAGGGCAATTGCATGGCATCGGCCACCTGGAAATCAATATTTTTTGCCGATGAAAATTTCTGCTCCGCATGCCTGAGCATATCCGCATTCAGATCGCTGGCTGTAACACGCGTTTGTTCCGGCAGACGATCCCGGATCACGCGGGTTGCAATACCGGTACCTGCGGCGACTTCCAGCACATGCTGCGCAGGCTGCCCTGCAACGCGCATTGCCAGATCTTCCGCGCAACAATGGAAAAACATCGGCCCCAGATAACGGTCGTAGTTTTCCGGAATGTTTCCCGTGAAGGCGCTGTTGATATCGGTCATGGCGAAACTCTTTTTTCCTCGGGCTAATGCAGCATACTGTAACGCGTGAAAGGTCGCACCCATTCAAACCGGCGCCGGCGGCAGAGCCGACAGACTGTATTCTGTAAGCGCATCGAGAAAATCCCGGCCATACTTCTCCAGCTTGGCCTGCCCGACACCGGACACCGCCAACAGCTGGTCTTCATCCAGTGGGCGCAGTGCTGCCATTTGTATCAGCGTGGCATCTCCGAACACAATGTAGGGCGGTACGCCCTGTTCGTCTGCCAGGCGTTTGCGCAGTTCACGCAAATGTTCGAACAGGGCTTCATCATAGGGCCCGGTATCACGTGCGGCTTTCGGTTTTTTCTTCGCCTTCGCCTTGATGCGCGGCAGGGCGAGTTCAAGGCTGATTTCGCCTCGCAGCAAGGGCCGCGCTGCGTCAGTCAGTTTCAATACCGACCAGGCCGCGATGTCCTGGACCAGGTAACCATGATGGATCAACTGGCGGATGATAGACATCCACTCCTGCTCACTATGGTCAGTGCCGATACCCCAGGTTGAGAGCGCCTTGTGGTTGAGACTGCGGATGCGTTCAGTATCAGCACCGCGCAGCACATCGACAACGTGCTTTACCCCGAAACGTTGCCCGACGCGGTACACGCAGGACAACGCCTTGCGCGCATCGTCCGTGGCATCAAAGCGTTCCGGTGGACTGAGGCAGACATCGCAATTGCCGCACTCATGTTCCTGCCGTTCACCGAAATACCCCAGCAACACGCGCCGCCGGCAGGTCAGGCTTTCTGCAAAACCGGTCATTGCATTGAGTTTGTGCAATTCGATACGCCGCTGCTCGGGGTTGGCACTGGCTTCCACCAGCCGGCGCGCCGTCATCACGTCCTGCGTGCCGTAGAGCAGGATGGCTTCCGAAGGCAGACCGTCACGACCGGCGCGGCCGGTTTCCTGGTAGTAACCTTCGATATGTTTCGGCATGTCATAGTGCGCCACAAAGCGCACGTCAGGCTTGTCTATGCCCATACCAAAAGCCACCGTCGCGACCACCACCTGCAAATCATCGCGCAGAAACCGTTCCTGCACATCGACGCGGTGCGCCGCCGGCAACCCGGCATGATAGGCATCGGCATTGATGCCGGCCTCGCACAGTTTCTCCGCCACTTCCTCGACACGCTTGCGCGACAACGCGTAGACAATGCCGGATTCATCCCGGCGACTGTCGAGAAATTGCATCAACTGGTCAAACGGCTTGTGTTTGTCCAGCACCGTATAACGGATATTGGGCCGGTCAAAACTGGCGACATAGCGCTTCGCCCGCTTAAGGCCCAGCTGGTGGACGATATCCTCACGTGTCTGCGGATCGGCAGTCGCCGTCAACGCCACCAGGGGAATACCGGGGAAGCGGTGTCGTAATTGCCCGAGCTGAACATACTCAGGCCGGAAGTCATGCCCCCACTGGGAGACACAATGCGCTTCATCCACGGCAAACAGGGCAATATCAATATCCGTCAGGCGCTGCATGAAATCGTCGGACACCAGACGTTCCGGGGCGATATACAGCAGGTCGAGTTCGCCGGCGTGCAGCTTCGCCAACACCCGGCGCGCGTCTTCAACCACCAGTGAAGAGTTATAAAAAGCGGCAGCCACACCGTTGGCACGCAACGCATCCACCTGGTCTTTCATGAGTGAGATCAGTGGAGAAACAACAATCCCGACACCCGGGCGATGTAACGCAGGCAACTGATAACAAAGTGATTTTCCACCACCGGTAGGCATCAGCACAAACGCATCGTCGCCGTGAATCAGCGCCTCGATGACCGCCTGCTGGTCATCGCGAAAGCGGCTGTAGCCAAACACCCGTTGCAGGGTTTCCTGTGGCGTCGCGCCTGCAACACCCTGTCTTTGTCCTGCCATCTCCGGCCTCCCTGCCCGTGGCTTATCGGTCTTTGTCACACAATGACACGTTACCCCGCCTGGCGCGAGATACGCATCAACTTCGCCAGCATCAGCACCAGTGGTGTACCGTGCAGGAACAGGTCAAAAATATCGACAGGGCGAACCAACTCACCCGCGGACAGCATCTTCAACTTCTCCCACAGGTGCGGCTCGGGCACGAAAGGTGCAAAACCAAGAAATACCGCAAGCGGTACAATCACGGTAAAAGGTATTTTGTCCAGCCAGCTCATCGAGCGTATTCCAGGTATCAGCGCCGTAATATTTAAAAGCTTGCCGATTATAGCGACTGACACAGAAATCGCGAACCTGTGCCTGACAGATGCATCTTTTCGAAACACCATGCCATGAATGGCACCAAGTTAAGTCGAAATCACCACTGTCATCCCGGCGCAGGCCGGGATCCAGGCGGTTTGATCAAGCTTTCTGGATTCCCGCCTGCGCGGGAATGACGGGATTTAAGGCTTAACCTGGTGCCATTACACCATGCCATTATCTTTCTTTTGCAATCAACAGGTTTTAACTTACAATGGCCGGCGTGGAGCACACCGATCTGAAAATCCAGGTGGGCGAACTGTTGCAACTTCAGCCGCGTGACGGCGATGACTCGCGGCGCCTGCACGTCAATCTGATAGGCTACCTGCCCGGCGCAAGCCTGCTGGTAACCACGCCCATGGTCGCCGATAAAGTGATGATTATCCGTGAAGGCCAGCCGTTTGTGGCCCGCATGATGGTGGGTAATCGTATTGTCGGCTTCACCACCACTGTGCTGCGCAGCTGTTCGCGGCCGTTTCCCTACCTGCACCTGTCCTACCCCGACGAGATGGAGCAGATTACTGTCCGCAAGGCGCAGCGTGTGCGTGTCAGACTGTTTGCCTCGCTGAAAAACACCAACCCCGACTTCCAGTTCGACAAACCGCAATCTGCAACTATCGTGGATATCAGTACATCGGGCGCACTGCTGGTGGCGAGTGATCAACTGGGTGATATCGACGACAAGGTTATGGTCAACTGCGCTGTGAAACTTGCCGATGCCGAAAAACTGCTGTCACTGCCCGCCATCATCCGCAATGTACACGTTGAACCCAGCGAAGAGCACGGCGAGCACAGTTTTTACCATGGACTGGAACTCAACCTGACCTCGCAACAGGATGTATTTGCGCTGCATGGCTATGTTTACGAACAGATTGTGAAGGCGCAATCGGAATAGCCTGTGGAATACGACTGCACCCTGATCACTTCACGCCTGCGGCTGGCCTTCCCGGTGTTCCGCCGGATTGAGCATACACTGCCGGCACAGACCCGAATGAACCAGACTGGCAAATTCAGCATTATCTCCACCTGAGCCTGACCATGAGAATTATTATCCGGATGTTTTTCAAACTGGTGCGAGCCATCGTCGGCCCGCTTCTGCTGTTGTGGGAGTGGATCACAGCACCAAAAGGCAAGCTGCGCACAGAAGCAGAACAACAACGTGTAGACGAAGCCACCCGTAACCTGGCGATCTACCAGTTTCGCACCTGCCCGTTCTGCATCAGGACCCGCCAGGCCATGAGGCGGCTGTCACTGAATATCGAGCTGCTGGATGCGCAAAATGACCCGCAACACCGCCAGGCGCTGCTGGAAGGTGGCGGCGAAGTCAAAGTACCCTGCCTGAGAATTGATGAAGGCGAGCAGGTCACCTGGATGTATGAATCCGGGCGGATTATCGATTACCTGAACGAACGCTTCGGCTAATCCGTTTTTGTCGGGCCTGCGGTCAGGACGGTAAACGTCATCACCACACCGACTGCCAGTAAAATACCGGAGAACACCACCAGCGCTTCTGCCATGGTGACACCCAAAAGCAGTTCCGGGGTATAACCGCACGGCTCCATTACCTGAAACACGGACGGGAACCATTTATCCAGCGCAAACCAGGCCGGCAGCCCCGATTCCATGGCACAGCTGCCCTCGATCGTCCCGCGTTCGGTACCCAGCAGCAGCAGTGAACGCTCCAGCATACCGGCGCCCACGACCACGACCAGCAGCTGCGCCAGCAGCAGCAGGCCACGCAACTTCCGCGCCAGTAATCCCGCGACACCGGCAACCAGCAGGCCCAGCAACCACACCCGCACATGAATACACAGCACGCAGGGCCAGTAGTCCAGCCGGTACTGGTAGAACAACGCCACACCTTCCATTGCCACTGCCAGCAGAACAAGCGCGGCCCAGTAAGTCATACTGCTGGCTACCCGGTACAGTGTGTCACGCATAAGAGCTGCCCTATTTGATAATCCGGTAACAGGGAATGTATTCCTTGCCGGGCAGCTTCATCCGGTGCTGCTCAACAAATGAACCCAGCAATTCGTCCATGGGCTCCATGATCTCCGCGTCACCGCGAATCTCGAAATGACCGTGTTCCTCAATGGAACGTATCCCTTCATCCTTGACATTACCCGCTACCACGCCGGAAAACACACGGCGCAGGTTGGCGGCCAGTTCATGCCGGTCCTGGTTTTTGTGTAGTGCCAGCGAGCGCATGTTCTCATGTGTCGGTTCAAACGGCTTCTGGAACTCGGAATCTATCTTCAGCATCCAGTTGAAATAATAGGCATCGCCGTGCTGTTTGCGGAATTCACGTACCTGGCGAATCCCCTCGGCCATTTCACGCGCCACGCGCTCCGGGTCATCGATAATTATCCTGTAGCGTTGCTGCGCTTCGATGCCCAGCGTATCGAGGATAAACCGGTTGATACGCCTGAAATATTCTTCCGCACGCCTGGGGCCGGTGAAAATCAGCGGGAACGGCATCGCGGTATTCTCCGGGTGCAACAGAATACCCAGTAAATACAGGATCTCCTCGGCAGTACCGGCACCACCGGGAAACACCACGATACCGTGCCCGACACGTACAAAGGCTTCCAGGCGTTTTTCGATATCCGGCATGATGACCAGGTTGTTGACGATTGGGTTGGGCGATTCCGCCGCGATAATGCCCGGTTCGGTAATACCCAGGTAGACACCCGGACTGGTGCGCTGCTTGGCATGGCCGATATTGGCACCTTTCATGGGGCCCTTCATCGCCCCCGGTCCGCAGCCGGTGCAGATATCCAGACCGCGTAATCCCATCTGGTACCCCACCTCCTTGGAATAGTCATACTCCTCCCGGCTGATGGAGTGACCACCCCAGCACACGACCAGGTTCGGCTCGACCCGCGGCACCAGGATGCGTGCATTACGCAGTATGTGGAACACCGCACTGGTCACACCATCCGGTGTATCGAGGTTGATCTTCGGATTGTCCTCGATTTCGTCGCTGACGTAGATCACATCGCGCAGTACGGCAAACAGGTGTTCGTTGATACCCTTGATCATCACGCCATCGACGAAGGCATGGGCCGGCGCACCGGTGACCTCCAGCTTGATACCGCGCTCCTGCTGGATGATGCGAATGGCAAAATCCGGGTAGCGTTCCAGCAACTCCTTTCCGTCGTCCAGCGAGCTGCCGCAGTTGAGTACCGCCAGTGAGCAGTTGCGGAACAGGCTGTAGAGGCCACCCTGGCTGGTATCGAGCAGGCGATTCACTTCAGATTTGGACAACACGTCCAGACGTCCTTCCGGACTGATGCGGGCATCAACGACTTCGTAATCCATTGGGTTGTTTTTATCCTGTTAATCCGGGACATGGAGTATAGCGGCAATTAGCGGCAGGAATGTTGCCTGCCGACACTGAACGGCATGCCGATGCGCCAATGAAATGCCGGCGAAAAACCCGCCATCCGCTGCAAAATTTTCCTGTCCACCCTCTTGACATCTGCACGCTGCCCCTTCAACCGACCTCTGCTTATGCACAGGTGTCATCAAACGGTAAGAAAATCATCGCTCGAACCGGCCTCCGCTTGATTTCCAATCGACATAAATCATGTTACTTACTGTTTTATATAAATAATTGAAAATTGATCAAAAAATGCACGATTTAACGCTGGACGCGTATTTTCAGGCATTCGCTGCACTTTGACCGACTTAGTCCACAAAGTTATCCACAGAATCTGTGGATAACCTGCAAGGTAATAATCCTTTTCTCCCGCGGTTGATTTATCCTTGCACGCACACCACCTCTATAGTCCGGGAAACCCAACAAGAAAAGAGACCATGGACAAACAGAAAACAGACGATTACATCAATGAAAATGGCTCTGCTGCCAACGAGCTGATTCGCGCACAGGACGCCCTGCCCGGCACCATCCCGATTCTGCCGCAAACCGAACGGCCGTTCTTTCCCGGCCAGGTTATCCCGCTGCTGATCGACCCCGACACCTGGGAAACCACCATTCGACTGGCGCAGGAAAACTCGAACAATGTGATCGGGCTGCTGCTGGCCGATACCGAGCGGGCCGAACAGGCCACGGTCAATGACTTCTATAAAATGGGTACTGCAGCACGCATCCACCGCATTGGTCGCGTTGACGGCCGTTTGCAGGTATTGCTGGAAGGCATGCAGCGTTTCCGTGTGACCGAATGGATTGGCAAGCAAGCGCCTTTCACCGCACAGGTTCGCTATTTCTCCGAGCCGGCCTACGACGAAGATCCGGAGATCAAGGCCTACGCCATCGCCATCATCAACACCATCAAGGAGCTGGTGCCGCTGAACCCGATTTACGGCGAAGAATTCAAGCTGTTCCTCGATAATTTCCATCCCAACGACCCGTCACACCTGGCTGATTTTGCCGCCAGCCTGACCACCTCGGCCAGACACGAACAGCAGGAAGTCCTGGAGGCGGTCGATCTGCTGAAACGCCTGCAACGTGTACACGCGCTGCTGATCAAGGAACTGGAAATCGTTAAAACCCAGGCACAGATCCGTAAGCAGGTCGAACAGGACATGCAGCAACACCAGCGCGAACACATCCTGCGCGAACAGATGAAGGTCATCCAGAAGGAGCTGGGTATTTCCAAGGATGACCGCACGGCGGAACTGGACAAGTTCAGGGAACGCCTGGAAGCCCTGACGCTGCCGGAGGCTGCGGAAAAACGTATCAAGGAAGAAATGGACAAGTTCGCGGTACTGGAAACCGGCTCACCGGAATACGCCACCACCCGCAACTACCTCGACTGGCTGACCGGCCTGCCATGGGGCGTACACACCAAAGACCAGCTGGATCTCGGCGAGGCGCGACGCATTCTCGACGAGGATCACGACGGCCTGGATGATATCAAGCAGCGCATCATGGAATTCATCGGCGTAGGCATCATGAAGGGCGAGGTGTCCGGCTCGATTATTCTGTTCGTGGGTCCGCCCGGTGTTGGCAAGACCTCACTTGGCCGTTCCATTGCCCGCACACTGGGACGCAGGTTCTTCCGCTTCTCACTGGGCGGCATGCGTGACGAGGCAGAGATCAAGGGCCACCGCCGCACCTACGTGGGCGCCATGCCCGGCAAGTTCATCCAGGCGATCAAGGACACCCGGTCAGCCAACCCGGTCATCATGCTCGACGAGATCGACAAGGTCGGCGCTTCCTACCAGGGCGACCCGGCCTCGGCGCTGCTGGAAGTCCTCGACCCGGAGCAGAACAGCGATTTTCTCGATCATTATCTGGACGTGTCCTTCGACCTGTCAAAAACGCTGTTCATCTGTACGGCCAACCAGCTCGACACCATTCCCGGACCGTTACTGGACCGCATGGAGATTATCCAGCTGTCCGGTTACCTCGCCAGCGAGAAAATGGACATTGCACGTCACCACCTGCTGCCGCGTCAGCTGGAACGCAATGGCCTGAAACAGCGCGGGCAGTTACGCATCGACAAGGCAGCACTGCGCAAGATCGTGGAAGACTACGCACGCGAGGCCGGTGTACGGCGACTGGAAAAATACCTGGGTAAAATTGCACGCAAGGCCGTGGTAAAGATTCTTGAGGGAGAGAAAACACCGATACATGTTCGTGCCAGAGATATTGAGGAATACCTCGGCAAACCGGTATTCAGCCGTGAGAAACCCATATCCGGCGTTGGCGTCATTACCGGCCTGGCGTGGACCGCCATGGGTGGCGCCACCCTGAGTATCGAGGCCACGCGCATTCACAGTTTTACCCGTGGCTTCAAACTCACCGGACAGCTGGGTGATGTGATGCGCGAGTCTGCAGAGATTGCCTACAGTCATGTACTGGCCAATGCCGAGCGCTGGGGCGCATCCCCGGACTACTTTGAAAACTCACTGATCCATCTGCATGTACCGGCCGGCGCGACTCCCAAAGACGGCCCGAGTGCCGGCATCACCATGGCCTGCGCACTGTTGTCACTGGCTAAAAACCGTCGCCCGGTACGTAACCTGGCCATGACCGGTGAACTGACACTGACCGGGCAGGTACTGCCCGTCGGCGGCATCCGGGAAAAAGTGATTGCTGCGCGGCGCGTGAATATCCGCGAACTGATCCTGCCCGCCGCCAACCGCGGTGACTTCGAAGATATTCCCGAGCATATTCGTGAAGGCCTGAAGGTCCACTTTGCCGGGAAATTCGATGACGTGGTACCGATCGTATTCAACAAGTGATCGTACTGTTCAACAAACCCTTCCGGGTACTGTCACAGTTCACCACGGAAGGGGCCAGAGCCACGCTGGCGGACTATATCGACATACCGGGTATCTACTGCGCCGGTCGTCTCGACTATGACAGCGAAGGCCTGCTGGTGCTTACCGACGATGGCAAACTGCAACAGCGCATCGCCAACCCGAAATACGGCAAGTCGAAGGAATACTGGGTACAGGTAGAAGGCGAGCCCACCGAGGCCGACCTGCAGCCGCTACGCGAGGGTGTCACACTGAAAGACGGCCCTGCCCGCCCGGCACAGGCTGAACTGATGGATGAACCGGACATCTGGCCACGCAACCCGCCAATCCGGGAGCGCAAAAATATCCCGACCCGCTGGATCAGACTGACACTGGGAGAAGGCCGTAACCGGCAGGTTCGCCGCATGACGGCGCATATCGGGTTTCCAACACTGCGGCTGATACGCTACCGGGTGGGCGACTGGACGCTGGACAATATTGCCAACGGTGAATTTATCCTGCTCAACCATCAGGCACTCTCTTCCCGGTAGCCAATCGCACGAAAGAACAGTGTCACCAGGTAGTCCGTCAATTCATTGAGATCGAGTTGCTGGTAACGCGGGGTACGGAAAATGCACTTGGCATACAGGGCCTCGCGTAACATACCCTGAAACATGAGTGCGGCAATCCGGCCATCGGTCTGTTGCACGGCACCGGTTGGCAGCAGCTCACGGATGGTGACTTCAATATAGTCGGTAAACGGGCGCCAGCGGTTTTCAAAAAACTGGCGGGTGGCATCGCTGCCTTCCAGTGCACTCTGTAACTCCATGCGCAGGTAATCCGGGTCATGCGACACACTCTCCACATAACGACGCGTGATCATGCGCAGCACTTCGCTGAAGCTGCCGTCGCTTTGTACAACGGCCTCGACATAGCTTTCACGTTTGCAGGCAATCTGGTTCAGGACTTCCTCGTACAGGGCTTCCTTGGAGGGGAAGTGACGATACAGAATGGCAGGACTCACCCCGACGCGGCGTGCAATCTCGTCGACAGACACGCCGTGATACCCCTTGTCGGAAAACAGCACTTTCGCCACGGCAAGTATGGCTGCCTTGCGTTCGGATGCCTTGAGTCGTTTGGCCAATCCCTTCCCCACCCCATGTAATGTACCCGGACAAACGGGGTGTGGGGGGGGCCCCCGCGAAGGCACCCGGGGGGGCGGCCACAAAGCAAAAACCCCGCCGGCTGATAAAAAGAGTAAA
>NZ_JBTTIO010000100.1:0-13121 GCF_058323355.1 Thiogranum sp. | reverse complement strand
AATGGCGCGCCCGGAAGGATTCGAACCTCCGACCGCCTGGTTCGTAGCCAGGTACTCTATCCAGCTGAGCTACGGGCGCGTGGTGAAGCGCGGGATTATCCATAAGCGCGCGCTGAAATTCAAGGACAATCGCTCGTTTGCTCATAAAAAAAGACCCCGCGGGGGGTCTTTCCTGTTTGGCGGAGAGGGAGGGATTCGAACCCTCGATGGGCTTTTAACCCATACTCCCTTAGCAGGGGAGCGCCTTCAGCCGCTCGGCCACCTCTCCGGTCTGATTTTCGTTTTCAACACGATTTCAGAGGCGGCTAGGATACCGGCGTCGATCGTCGAGGTAAAGTTAAAACTCGTTGTTATCGATGGCCTCCTTGGGGGCAGCATCGGCGTCCTGTTCGCGCTTGATACGTTCGTAAATCTCTTCACGATGCACCGCAACTTCCTTCGGCGCATTCACGCCGATACGGACCTGGTTACCCTTAACACCCAACACGGTAACAGTCACTTCGTCACCGATCATGAGGGTTTCACCGACCCGTCGTGTAAGTATCAACATTTCCTAGTGTCTCCTTGACCTGCTTTTTTTCACCGGCCCCAACAATATAGCCGGTACATATTCATAAGGTAACCAACGTACAGTCTAGTGTCGGCCACCCCCATTAAAACTAAAACCCTACTTCAGTTTTTTGTTTTTATTGGATATTTTTATTTTTTACTCAAACGGTTATCCGGAGACTCAGTTTACTGCTTCCTGCTCAAGCTCAAACGCCTCGTGCAGGGCGCGAACGCCCAGTTCAAGGTACTTCTCGTCAACCACCACCGAAACCTTGATCTCGGAGGTCGAAATCATCCTTATATTAATCCCCTCTTTCGCCAATGTCTCAAACATCGTTGAAGCAATGCCTGCGTGCGAGCGCATGCCCACACCGACCAGTGAGATTTTGACGATTTTATCGTCACCCGATACTTCGTTCGCACCCAGCTCTTTTGCCGTGGTCTGCAGAATCTCCATGGCGCGCGTGTAGTCGTTGCGGTGAATGGTGAAGGTGAAATCGGTTGTCCTGCCGTCCGGCGCCATGTTCTGGACGATCATGTCGACCTCGATATTGGCATCGGCAATCGGCCCCACGATCAGGTGTGCAATACCTGGCTGATCCGGCACACCGAGTACGGTGAGCTTGGCCTCGTCGCGATTGAATGCGATACCGGAGATCAGTGCCTGTTCCATTCCTTCTTCCTCGTAGGTGATCAGCGTCCCGTTGCCTGACTCAAAGCTGGACAGCACCCGCAGAGGGACATTGTACTTGCCCGCGAACTCAACAGCACGGATTTGCAGTACCTTTGAGCCAAGGCTGGCCATTTCCAGCATTTCCTCGAAAGTTATACGATCCAGCCGTCGCGCCTCGGGTTCAACCCGCGGATCTGTGGTGTATACCCCGTCGACATCGGTAAATATCTGGCATTCATCAGCTTTCAGCGCCGCAGCGAGTGCCACAGCGGTGGTGTCTGAACCACCACGGCCCAGTGTGGTGATGTTTCCATCCTCATCGACACCCTGGAACCCGGCCACCACCACCACCCGCCCGGCAGTGAGGTCGGCACCGACCCGTTCGGCATCGATGTCCTGGATACGCGCCTTGTTGTGCGCGTTATCGGTCAGAATGTGTACCTGCCCACCGGTATAGGAACGCGCCGGGCAGCCGCGCTTTTCCAGTGCCATCGACAACAGGGCAATGGTTACCTGCTCGCCGGTGGAGAGCAATACGTCCAGTTCGCGGGGCACCGGACGATCGGTGATCCGGTCGGCCAGTTCCAGCAGGCGGTTGGTTTCACCGCTCATAGCAGAGACCACCACCACCAGCTGATGTCCCTGGTCGCGATAGGCGATGATTTTCTCCGCCACGGACTCGATCCGCTCGGGCGTGCCGACGGAAGTACCCCCGTATTTTTGAACGATTAACGCCATTTCAGCCTGTCAATTAAATGGTCTGCGCGAAAACGGCGCATTAAACTACAAATCGGGATAGGTTAAAACTGTTTATTTGGAGAGTTCAGTCAGGCGCCGAGCTGTTCGGCAACCCACGGCACCACGGACTCGAGTGCTGCATCGAGATGCTCCGGCTGGTTGCCACCCGCCTGCGCCATATCCGGCCTGCCGCCGCCGCGGCCACCGACCTGGCTCGCGACCTGGTTGACCAGATCACCGGCCTTGATGCGCTTACTCTCGGCCCTGGTGACACCTGCCGCCAATGCCACCTTGTCACCCTCGACGGAAGCCAGCACAACCGCAGCCGCACCGAGCTTGTTTTTAAGTTGGTCAACTGTCTCACGAAGCGTTTTTGCATCCGCGCCATCGAGCCGTGCGGCGAGCACCTTGATGCCGTCGATCTCTTTCGCCTGCGCGGCAAGGTCGCCGCCCTGGGCACTGGCCAGTCTGGCTTTCAGCGCTTCCAGCTCCTTTTCCAGTTTGCGACTGCGCTCGATCATCTGGCTGACGCGCGCCGTGACATCTTCGCGGTTGCCCTTGACCAGCTCGGAGATTTTGCCGAGGTTCTTTTCGGTTTCACCAATATAACGCAGGGCTTCTTCACCGGTAACCGCTTCGATACGGCGTACACCGGACGCAATACCGGTTTCGGAGAGAATCTTGAACAGGCCGATATCACCGGCGCGGCGCGCATGGGTGCCGCCGCACAGTTCGACGGAGAAATCGCCGATGGACAACACCCGCACTTCATCACCGTATTTTTCACCGAACAGCGCCATGGCACCGGCTTCCATCGCCTGGTCGACCGGCATGATACGGGTTTTGATTTGTGCATTGGCGCGGATCTGTTCGTTGACCAGCGTTTCGATCTGCTCCAGTTCTTCCGGCGTCACCGGCTGGAAGTGCGAGAAGTCGAAACGCAGCCGTTCCGGGTCGACCAGTGAGCCTTTCTGCTGCACGTGATCGCCCAGTACCTTGCGCAGTGCGGCATGCATTAAATGCGTGGCGGAATGGTTCAGGCGCGTGGCATCGCGACGCTGCTGATCGACCAGTGCATCGACCCTGTCACCGGGGTGAAGCTCGCCCTGGGTCATCATGCCAAGGTGGGCAATGACATCCTTACCCTGCTTCTGCGTATCCATCACACGGAACACACCAGCGTCGAAGCGGATCACGCCACGGTCACCGACCTGACCGCCGGACTCGGCATAGAACGGGGTATGGTCGAGCACCACGATACCTTCCTCGCCCGCCTTCAGCACATCGACCTTCTCACCATCGTGGTACAGGCCGGTCACCTGCGCCTGGTCATTGAGACTGTCGTAGCCGGTAAATTCGGTACTGCCATCGATCTCGATGCCGCCGGTATCGACCACGGAAAAATGACTGGCCGCACGCGCGCGATCACGCTGCGCTTCCATTTCGGTTTCAAAGCCGGCCATGTCCAGCGACAGGCCGCGTTCGCGCGCAATGTCGGCGGTCAGGTCAACCGGGAAGCCATAGGTATCGTAAAGTTTAAACACGGTGCTACCGGGAATGACCTTGCCATCCAGCCCGGCAATCGCCTCTTCGAGAATCTTCATGCCGTTGTCGAGCGTTTCCGCAAAGCGCGCTTCTTCCTGCGCCAGCACCTTCTCGACCTGCGCCTGCGCCTTTACCAGTTCCGGGTAGGCATCACCCATCTCTTTTGCCAGTGGCGCAACCAGTTTGTGGAAGAACGCTTCGCGCTGGCCCAGCTGGTGGCCGTGGCGGATGGCGCGACGAATGATACGCCGCAACACATAACCGCGACCTTCGTTAGAGGGGATCACACCATCGACAATGAGGAACGAGCAGGCACGGATGTGATCGGCGATGACGCGCAGGGATTTGCTTTCCAGGTCCTTGCAGCCAATGAGATCCGCCGCGGCCTTGATGAGGTTCTGGAACAGGTCGATTTCATAATTACTGTGCACGCCCTGCAGAATCGCCGCCAGCCGCTCCAGCCCCATGCCGGTATCCACTGAAGGTTTCGGCAACGGGTTCAGGGTACCGCTGGCGTTGCGGTCGTACTGCATGAATACCAGGTTCCAGATCTCGATGTAACGGTCGCCGTCTTCCTCGGGCGTGCCGGGCGGCCCGCCGGGCACCTCGGGACCGTGGTCGTAAAAGATTTCCGTACACGGGCCACAGGGGCCGGTATCGCCCATCGACCAGAAATTGTCTTTGGCGCCGATACGCGAAAAGCGTTGCGGATCGACACCGATTTCCTTCAGCCAGATGTCCGCGGCGTCATCGTCTTCCTCGAACACCGTGATCCACAGGCGTTCCGGCGGCAGCTTGATGACCTCAGTGAGGAACTCCCAGGCATACTGGATCGCTTCGCGCTTGAAGTAGTCGCCAAAGCTGAAATTGCCGAGCATTTCAAAGAAGGTGTGATGACGTGCGGTATAGCCGACATTTTCCAGATCGTTGTGTTTGCCGCCGGCGCGCACACAGCGCTGCGAACTGGCTGCCCGCACATAACGGCGCGTCTCCAGCCCCTGGAACACGTCCTTGAACTGCACCATGCCGGCATTGGTGAACAGCAGGGTAGGATCGTTGCCGGGCACCAGCGAGCTGGACGGCACGATTTCGTGGTCCTTGTCGCGGAAGAAATCCAGGAACTGTTTGCGTATATCGGTAGTGCTGGTCATGGCGCGGAAAGGTACAGGATATTGTCGCCAATTGCATCCAGTTGGCAAGTTAGCTGCTGTAATGTATGGGAAATCCGGGACTCACAATCAGCGCCGGCGAGACTCGAGGGCGGCGCTGGCCTGCTCGCCGCTGAATCCCCGCTGCTGGAGGAAGCGCATCTGCCGGGCGCGCTCCCTGAAGTCCTGCGGTGGCACGGCACCAAAGCGGCGGTCGCGTTGCTGGCAGGCCGCATCGAACCAGTCGGCCGCCAGCTCGCGGAAGGCATCCTCGACCAGCGTCTCATCCACCCCCCGCTCACGCAGTTCGGCGCGGATTTTCAGCGGCCCGGTGCCCCGCTCGTAGCGGTTGCGGACAAACACCTCGGCAAAGCGCGCATCGCTCAAATAGCCGTCATCGATCAGCTGCGCCACCACCTCGTCGATGACGGCCGCCGCATAGTCACGGCGCTCCAGCTTGAAGCGCAACTCGCGCTCACTGTGCTCGCGCCGCACCAGCAACCCCAGCCCACAGGCGTAGGCCTGCTGGCGGGCTTCCGCGAAACCGCCCTCCGCGCCCGGCTCAGTGTTTGAGTTCTGCGGCTTCGACCTCAGCATCGGCTTCCGTCTCTTCAGCCACGGGGGGTTCCAGCAGCATGGCACGCAGCTTGCGGTCGATTTCCTCGGCCATCTCCGGGTGTTCCTTCATGTACATGCGCACATTGTCCTTGCCCTGGCCGATGCGGTCACCGTTGTAGCTGTACCAGGCGCCGGCCTTGTCGATCAGGTCGTTCTTGACGCCGAGATCAATCAGCTCGCCTTCACGCGAAATCCCCTCGCCGTAGCGAATCTCGAACTCGGCCTGGCGGAAGGGCGGTGCCATCTTGTTCTTCACCACTTTCACGCGGGTTTCGTTACCGACAATCTCGTCGCCCTTCTTGATGGCGCCGATGCGGCGGATATCCAGTCGCACCGAGGCGTAGAACTTGAGCGCGTTACCACCGGTGGTGGTTTCCGGGCTACCGAACATGACGCCGATCTTCATACGGATCTGGTTGATGAAGATCACCAGTGTATTGGAACGCTTGATGTTGCCCGCCAGCTTGCGCAGCGCCTGCGACATCAGTCGCGCGTGCAGGCCCATGTGCGAATCGCCCATGTCGCCCTCGATTTCGGCCTTCGGCGTCAGCGCCGCCACCGAGTCGACCACCACGATATCCACCGCCCCGGAGCGCACCAGCATATCGGTGATTTCCAGCGCCTGTTCACCGGTGTCCGGCTGCGAGACCAGCAGGTCGTCGATCTGCACGCCCAGCTTTTCCGCGTAGCCCGGATCCAGCGCGTGCTCGGCATCGACAAAGGCCGCTGTGCCACCGGCCTTCTGGCATTCGGCAATCGCCTGCAGGGTCAGGGTGGTCTTGCCGGAAGACTCCGGGCCGTAGATTTCCACCACGCGACCGCGTGGCAGGCCGCCGATACCCAGCGCCACGTCCAGTGCCAGCGAGCCGGTGGACACCACGTCCACGTCGCGTACCGCGCCCACATCGCCCATGCGCATGACTGAACCCTTGCCAAACTGCTTTTCAATCTGACCGAGTGCTGCGCTGAGTGCCTTGCGTTTGTTTTCGTCCATCGTCTTCTCCCGACAGTTTCATCTTCAAGAACACGGACCCCGGGGCGGGCTTTCCGCGGCAACCGGGCGTCTCCCGGTTGAATGACAGGCAGTATGCCGCATACCACTGTAAAAATAAACAGTAGTTTTTCCGGGCCGTGTCAGCCTTTTCTGACAGGCTGCCGGGCGATCCGGTTACAGCGCCCGGCGTTCAAGCACAACGTAACGCACACCGTCGGGAGTCGGCACCGATTCGACCAGCACAAAATCCTTTACCGCCCACTGGATCGCCGCCGGCGTGGCGCCCGTAAGCGGGTTTTTCGCCTTGCGAGAGAGCGTGATGTGCGGAACAAAGGGCCGTGTTTCAGCTTCGATACCACACCTTTCCAGCGCACAGTCCAGGGCGCTGACAAGTTCAGCCAGCGCGGCCGGTGGCGCCGAACTGCCGAGCCACTGAATACGTTTGCGTTCAAATCCCCCGTAGCGGTCCAGCAGCAGCGTGAAGGGTTCGCCATGCACCTGCCCGGCAGCATCGCGGAAACACTGCAACGCCGCCTCATCCTGCATACCGAGGAAACGCAGCGTCAGGTGCAGGTTGGTTTCCGGCACCGGGCGTCTGCATACCGCGCGCGCCAGCGCCGCCAGCTGCGCGCGCACCGCATCGTCCGGCCACAGCGCAAAAAACAGTCGCCGTTTCGGTTCAGCCGTTTCCGCCATCCAGTTGCTCCAGCAGTCCCTGCAGTGCTGCCGCCACAGCCTGGCGGCGCACCGTCTCCCGGTCACCGGGGAAGTGGTAACAGTCGGCCCGGCGCCAGCCACCCGGCCCGGCCCAGGCCATCCATACCGTACCGACCGGCTTGTCCGCCGTGCCACCGCCCGGCCCTGCAATTCCACTGATGGCCAGCGACCAGTGGGCGGCACTGTGGGCCAGCGCACCCTCCGCCATTTCCCGGACGGTCGCTTCGCTGACCGCGCCGTGCGCCTCCAGCGTTGCTGCGGAAACACCGAGCATCTCCTGCTTTGCCAGGTTGCTGTAGGTCACAAAACCGCGCTCGAACCAGCTGGAGCAGCCGGGCTGATCGGTACACACCTTGGCCACCCAGCCACCGGTGCAGGATTCCGCACAGGCGAGGGATTCACCGCGCGCATGCAACTGCCCGGCCAGTGCCGATACCCGTGCCGCGATTCCGCCCGGCATGACGACCTAGCCTCCGGTATTGATGGTGCAGATCGCACCACCCACAGCAAACCGCGACTCACCCGCCAGTGGCTCGACGCGCACCACCTCGATGGTAGCGTCCAGTACCGACATCAGCACCGTGGTTGCCTCAATATGCAGGTTCAGCCGGTCGCCCGGCTGCAGGGCTTCATCAGTAACAAACAGCACCCCGTTGCCACTGAGATTACGACCCTCGGCTACAAACTGCCGCCCTGTATCCAGCGTTTCCAGCGCCATGTCGCAGGCGACCGGCACCCGGATGAAATCCCGTTTCTCGTCGTATGGACGATGATTCAGACTCATACCCCGCTCCTCTCTTGTTATGCTCACATCAGTATCAAACGCGGGACAGATGTGCAAGCTATGGCAGGCGCTCCAATTGGGCTAGACTCACGCCCCATGTCAGCCGCCCCCGAGACCCGCAAGCACACGCCGATGATGCAGCAGTACCTGGGCATCAAGGCCGAACACCCGGATATCCTGGTGCTGTACCGGATGGGTGACTTCTACGAACTGT
This sequence comes from Thiogranum sp., assembly GCF_058323355.1. Taxonomy (NCBI): domain Bacteria; kingdom Pseudomonadati; phylum Pseudomonadota; class Gammaproteobacteria; order Chromatiales; family Ectothiorhodospiraceae; genus Thiogranum; species Thiogranum sp. The sequence continues at coordinate 5,141 of NZ_JBTTIO010000100.1, read as the reverse complement.
TCTACGACGACGCCCGGCGCGCCGCGGAACTGCTGGGTATCACCCTCACCGCGCGCGGCCAGTCGGCCGGCGAGCCGATCCCCATGGCCGGCGTACCGGTGCATTCCATTGAACAATACCTCGCCAAACTGGTGCGGCTCGGCGAATCGGTGGCCATCTGCGAACAGATCGGCGACCCGGCCACCAGCAAGGGACCGGTGGAGCGCAAGGTGGTGCGCATCGTCACCCCCGGCACCCTCACCGAAGAAGCCCTGCTGGACGATCGCCGCGACAACCTGCTGGTGGCACTGCACCGTGACGAAGAAGGCTTTTACGGGCTGGCATCGCTGGACCTGTCTGCGGCGCGTTTCATCGTGCAGGAATTCAACGGCGAGGACGCCCTGCTGGGGGAAATCGCGCGGCTGCAACCGGCCGAACTGCTGGTCTCCGAAGACCTCACCCTGCCACCGGTGCCGGCGAAGCACGCCGGCCTGCGCCGCCTGCCACCGTGGCATTTCGATACCGAGAGCGCAGCCCGCCAGCTCAACCAGCAGTTCGGCACCCACGACCTCAGTGGTTTTGGTTGCCAGCACATGCCGGTCGCGGTGGGTGCCGCCGGCGCCCTGTTGCAGTATGTAAAAGACACCCAGCGTGCCGCCCTGCCCCATTTGCGCGGCATGCGTACTGAGCTGCACGAAGACAGCGTCATCCTGGACGCCGCCACGCGCCGCAACCTGGAACTCGACCAGGCCCAGTCCGGCGAGAAAAAGCACAGCCTGATCGCAGTGCTGGACAAGAGCGTGACCGCCATGGGCGGGCGCATGCTGCGGCGCTGGCTGCACCGGCCGCTGCGCGACCACAACACGCTGACCAGCCGTCACCAGTGCATCGAGTCCCTGTTGCAGGCGCACCTGTTCGAGTCGCTGCGCGAGGCCCTGCGCGGCAGCTGCGACCTGGAACGCATCCTGTCACGCATCGCCCTCAAGTCCGCGCGCCCGCGCGACCTCAGTGCCCTGCGCGATACCCTGGCGCGGCTGCCGGAACTCCAGCAACTGCTGCGCAGCGACAGCGACCCGTTACTGGGCAAGCTCTCCATGCAGATTGGCGAACACCCGAGAACCCTTAAATTATTGCGCAAGGCCATCCCCGACATTCCGCCCGCGCAGGTGCGCGACGGCGGCGTGATCGCCAGCGGCTACGATGAGGAACTCGATGAACTTCGCCGCCTGTCCGAACAAAGCGACCAGATCCTGCTGGACATGGAAAGCCGCGAACGCGAACGTTCCGGCATCAGCGCCCTGAAGATCCGCTACAACCGCGTACACGGCTATTACATTGAAGTCAGCAAACTGCAGGCCGACAAGGTGCCGGACAACTACCAGCGCCGCCAGACCCTGAAGGGCGTGGAACGCTACATCACACCGGAACTGAAAGAACACGAAGACAAGGTGCTGAGCGCACGCAGCAAGTCACTGGAACGTGAGAAACTGCTCTACGAACAACTGCTCGACCAGCTAATGGAACGCCTGAAACCGTTAACCACCTGCGCCGAAGGCCTGGCCACACTGGACGTACTAACCACCCTCGCCGACCGAGCCGATCGCCTGAACTGGTCGCGCCCGGTATTACGCAATGAACCCGGCATCACCATTCGCGGTGGCCGCCACCCGGTGATCGAACAGTGCAGCGACGACCCCTTCGTGCCCAATGACGTGCAGCTCGACAACAACCAGCGCATGCTGGTTATCACCGGCCCCAACATGGGCGGTAAATCCACCTACATGCGCCAGACCGCGCTTATTGTGTTAATGGCCTGCATGGGCAGTTTCGTACCGGCCGATGCCGCCGACATTGGCCCGGTGGATCGTATCTTTACGCGCATCGGTGCCTCCGATGACCTGGTCAGTGGACGTTCGACCTTCATGGTGGAAATGACAGAGACCGCCAACATCCTCAACAACGCTACCGACCGCAGCCTGGTGCTGATGGACGAAATCGGCCGCGGCACCAGCACCTATGATGGCCTGTCACTGGCGTGGGCGGTAGCACACGAACTGGCCGGCATCGGCGCCTGGACACTGTTTGCCACCCACTACTTTGAATTGACCGGCCTGCCCGGGGAATCTGCCGGCATTGCCAATGTCCACCTCGATGCAGTGGAACACGGTGACAGGATTGTATTTTTACACACCGTCAAGGAAGGCCCGGCGAGCCAGAGTTATGGATTGCAGGTCGCCGCACTGGCCGGCGTACCGGAAAAGGTATTGACCGAAGCGCGCAAGCAGCTCCAGGCGCTTGAGAGCGGCGCCCGTCACCACGCTGCCAGTGGGGAAAACACGCCACAAATCGACCTGTTCACCGGCGACGAGGAACACCCGCTGGTCGATGCCTTCCACGGTATAGAACCGGACAACCTGTCGCCCCGCCAGGCACTTGAGCTGTTATACAAACTCAAGGAACTCGCAGACTGAATAAACCGGCGGCCTGACTCAAGGCCTCCCCGTTTAATCCTCGAGCGATCAATATCGTCACTCCACTTGCTCTGGAAAAATGCAATAACCGCGTCTTTCTCCTGCCCGGACAACCTGTCCCTGAAAGCAGGCATTTTTCCACCCAGCGGGATGCCGCCGTTATCGATAGTTCGCTTTAACACCGAAACAGGATGATGCCAGGTGTGAGCCGTGCCGTTTAAGGGCGGCGGTGGATAGGACCCGTCTGCCAAAGGCTTCTTCCAGTTGAACGTACCCTGGGCATCGCTCCCGTGGCAGCTGGAACAATGCTGTTCATACACCACCTTGCCGGCTTCAACCTGGGACGGCGTGTACCACCGACCCTCCACCTTTTGTTCTTTCTGCGCTTCCTGCTCATTACTGCAGCCAGAAAGAAACCAGACAAGCGTTGCCAGCAATGCGGGACCAACCGTTGATGTTCTCATAATGATTTCCTGTTATTGCGGGTAATACTGCTTCAGTTTGCAGGACATTTGCCAGAAATGCATAGGCTGTTGCATCAAACCTTGCGGGTTCACTACCGCTTCCTGATTTGCCTCACTGTCGGTGTGCTGTAAGAAATACCAGAATGTTGTCGACCACCTTTACGAAAAGGGTTGGTGTTTATTTGTTCAACTTCGCACAAGCCATTATTTTATAACGTATTTATATTATCCAGCACAAAAATTGCATCGAAACTGGATAACCCGTGCTCGAGATGCCCCGGTTTAAGGGCCAGTGCGCGGAAATCAATAAAATGGAAATGCTGGAGGAGAAATTCATGAGCAAAATCGACACCCACTGGAAGGGGTTTAGTGCAGCGGGCGCGCTGGTTTTATCGATGCTCGGCAGCCCGGCATGGGGCGGGACGATAAATTGCACCGATACAACATGCACCTGGGACATCCTCCTTAATGGCAGTAGCGTAATGAGCGGATCGTACAGCGCCGATGCCGACGGGAATATCAGCCTTGTCAATCCGGTGAGATTCAATGATGGAAACGGAACCACGGTGAGTCTTGATACGATGTCCGGCAATATAGACCCAATCCTGGGCTTCGGATTAAGTGCTTCAACAACAACAACGGGTTCAACATTTGGTTTCACATTTAATCTTCCCATAGCACTGCAAGGGCCTGTTAATGCCAACTCAAGTGTTTCCTATACGTTGACATCGACTACCCCGGCAGGTGCGCAGATTGCACCCGTAGTGGGCAGCAATATTGTTTCAGCCTTTGAAGTGGATACCAGCGTTGGTGGCCTGCCTGCGTTAAACAAGGGTGTTGATGTCGGTAGTACGTTCTTCCTCAACAGCGGCCCACTAACCCAGAATTCCCCGGTTTTCACTGCCAGTAACGCTTTTACCGGTGATCTGGCCTATGACCTGATGACAGTAAAGGTTGATTTTTCTTTGAGTGCTAACAGCAATGTCGGGCTTTCCGGCTTTGTACAACAGGTTCCTGTACCCATCCCTGCTGCCGTTTGGCTGTTCGGCTCCGGCCTGCTGGGACTAGTCGGTATTGCCAGACGTAAAGCAGCGTAACCTGGTAATCACCCCGAAAAGCAGCCTCAGCTAAAAAAAGAGGTGATTACCCATAAACGGCGCGCGTCAGCGCGTCCTGTGGAAGCCCTAACGAATAAGATTAGATTGTGGTTCGTCCCTCACACAATCTAACCTTATTCGTTATGTATATTATTCTTTTCGACCAAAATAGAACCCCGTTACAGCCCCAGTAAGAGTTCCAAGAAAAGCCAAAACCTCCGAAAAATGTTCCTTTGTACCAAAAATAATAATCATTATTGCTGTAGCCATTATATATATGGCCAGCAGTGGTCCGGGCCACTTGTGCATGTGCCAGCACCACCGCAATGTGCGCATTTTTCGAGGTGTATTTGTTTTTCCTGTGCCATAGCGACTATTTATGCATAACGATTGAATTGAGAGGCGCGCGCTGTTTGCGCGTCCGGCCCGCGTCTTTTGCGGGCGTACTCGAATGATTTATATGCCGCTTTAATCAAGTGTTGAGCGCTTGAGAATTTCGGACACCCACTGATTGATACTTTTACCTGCGGCTGTTGCTCGCGCTGCAATTTCACTGTGTAGCCTGGGTGGAATTCTAAGATTAAATTTACCCGAATACTCCTTCGTTGGGGAGATTCCCTTCTCCCTGCATACCTCCAGGTACACTTTTAACGAATTCCTGAATTCCTTGCGAAGGCTTGCCGGGCTTTTACCATAAAAATCCGCACTCCCATTTAGCCCGAGGATTTCTCCCCGGAATTGATCAAGCTCAGGATCATACTCAATCTTTGCTTTGTAACCATCGACTTCCATGATATTCATGGTTTCACCTCATATAACTCTAACCACTTACGAATACTGGCTATCGCTCCTTTATCAGTATTCGGTGAAGGGTGCGGCCTGTGAAATACTCGGACTTCGCTGAATAGTACTATGGCTACTCTGGAGCCTGCTCTTTCGGATACGTCCGCACCCAACGCTTTGAACAGAGACTCAATATCCGTCCATGGTATATTGCCGCTAGTGGGTCGTTTGTAAATTTGATCTAGCGTTTTCTGATGCTTGCGCTTCATTTGATGATGGTACCATATATTGGTACCATGTCAAGCCTGCCTGAGGCATATAACGATTAAAATAAGAGGCGTTTAAAA
>NZ_JBTTIO010000010.1:0-6618 GCF_058323355.1 Thiogranum sp. | reverse complement strand
ATTGATCCGGGCCGTTCGGCCCGGATCAATCGAGTCTGACCCCTTTGAAATACGCTGCACTCGCAATGAACGGAGATACACGGACGGGAACCGGGATGACAGCGCAAGTTCTTAAACCAGAAGAATATTTTATCACTGAAGAGCCTTACTATGAGCCCGTAGGCGACGAGATCGAGGTCTTCGAGGCGGCCTGGGCCAACCAGTTGCCGGTACTGCTCAAGGGGCCGACCGGCTGTGGCAAGACCCGCTTCATGGAGCACATGGCGTGGCGGCTGAAACGGCCGCTGATCACAGTCTCCTGTCACGACGATCTGACAGCCTCGGATCTGGTCGGGCGTTTCCTGATCAGCGGCGGTGAAACAGTGTGGGTGGATGGCCCGCTGGCGAGGGCTGTGCGGGCCGGCGGAATCTGTTATCTGGATGAAATTGTCGAGGCGCGCAAGGATACCACCGTGGTCATTCACCCACTGGCGGATGATCGGCGCGTGCTGCCGATGGAGAAACTGGGCGAGTTGCTGGAAGCCAGCGACGATTTCTGTATGGCAATCTCCTATAACCCCGGCTACCAGAGTGTCCTGAAAGACCTGAAACAGAGCACGCGGCAACGTTTCGTGGCGCTGGAATTCGATTACCCGGCGACCGAACTGGAAACAAAAATCATCGCCAGCGAGACCGGCATCGAACCCGAAACCGCGGCACAACTGGTGAAATTCGCCCGGATGACCCGTAACCTGAAGGGCAGCGGGCTGGAAGAAGGTGCCAGTACCCGTTTGCTGGTGCATGCCGCCAAGCTGATGAAAAGTGGCGTTTCCCCGGTGGTGGCCTGCCGTTGCAGTATTGCCGAGGCTCTGACCGATGACGGAGAAATGCTGGCAGCGGTCAATGAATTGAGCGCCTCGGTATTCTGATGAGGCTTGCATCGTCGGATCAACCGGTATGACAAGTCGCTGTCTGCTCCCCTGAATCATGGTCGAACTTCGCAGCATTCCTGAAACCGCCCGCCTTGATGCGTGCGTTGCCACGCCGGTCGATGACTATGAACTGCTCGACTTCGGCCATGGCCGCAAACTGGAGCGCTGGGGCGAATATGTTGTCGAAACCCGTGACGCGCTGGCAATCGGTGAATCAGCCACCAAAGGCTGGCAGGCGGACTGGATCTACGTGGATGACGTCGGCCATGCAGGGCAGTGGGAGCCAACCCGCAGCGGTTTGCCACGGGAATGGCCTGTCAGCGTGGCAGGTGTCACGGTTTCCTGTCGGCTCGAACCGCGCGGACGGGTCGGTTTGCGCGGGCGCGACCTGCCCTGTGCGCAGTGGGTGCGCGAGCGTATCGAAGGCTGCTATGACCTGGAAGATATCAGCCTGCTGAATTTGTTTGGCGGCAACGGTTTCGTGAGTGCGCAGGCGGTGATGGCCGGCGCTTCCGTCGTGCACGTCGATGCCGACCCGGACATGCTGGAGCTGGCGCGCGCCCAGGCCGGTGTGCAGCACGTGGACTATGTGCAGGAAAATGTCATGGACTATGTCGAGGACCTGCTGCGCCGGCAGCGCCGCTTCGACATGATTGTGTTGCCGATTCCCGCGTTGGGCCACGGTCCAAAAGGCCAGTTGTGGGACCGCGAAGTGGATATGCCCCGGCTGGTGAAATACCTGCCCCGGCTGGTGAGTGACAACTGCCTGGGCATCTGGCTGTCGACCGATGGCGGCGCTATCACCTGGAAGGCCGAAAGTCTGGGGCAGTTATTGCAGGAAGTGTTGCCGGGCTGCACCATCGAGCCGGTTGCTATCGGGGTGGCAACCGCAGCGGGTCGCTGCATGCCGGCCGGTGTCGGGGCGCGCTGGTTCGATGACACGGATTTTCTCCAGACCGGAGACGTGCCGCTGACGGCCGCGCAACTGGAAGAGCGTCTCGACGTGCACATGGTGTCTCTGGGCGCCGCCGAGGAACCGGCGCGTGCACTTGCCGAACATCCGCGGACACAACAGGATTTTGTGTTGCGTTGTGCCGGCATGGTGGCGCGCACCAGCTCCGGCATGGCGTACAACTTCGTGGTCCACGTGTGCAGCGCGCTGAGGCTGATGGACGAGGCGGGTGTCGAAGCCTGGTTGATGTCGTGCATGGACATCTACGACACGCGCGGCCTGCATCCTGCTGTCGCGGCGTTCAGGGAAGTCGAAACCTTTGCGCGTGAATACAAGGCCCGTCGCAGTGGCCTGGCGCTGGATGATGTCATCAACATTCTCGAAGCCTTTGTGCAGGGCCTCAACGGACGGCGCCTGAAAGTGGAAGTGGGTGAATACACCTTCACCGACACAGAAACCCTGTTCCTGCCGTCTTCGGTCAACATCGCTTCGGATCGCGATGAAAATTTCCAGTTATACAAGGCCATGGTGGTTCACCAGTGGGCGCAGACCTGGGCCGGAACCTGGCGGGTTGATGTCGGCGAGGCGCTTTCGCCATATCCCGACTACGCGCGGGCGCTGGCCTGTTTTCATGCACTGGAAACCCTGCGTCTGGATGCGCTGGTACGCCGCCAGTTGCCGGGTGTGTACCGGCACATGCAGGCCTTCAGGAAACCGTCGGGTGACACGCTGTCGGACGAGTGGCGTGCCGCGCAGGCACGTCTTGAGCAAGAAACCGCCCGTGTCGAGGACAGTCTCGCACTGTTGCCCGGCCTGATTGACACGACACCACCGCCGGTGGCGCCGTATGAAGGCGTGTTGCGTCCCGCCGATGTGGCGCGTGTGCGTGCGGCGCGCATCGAGACGGACAAGCAGGCATTCCGCCTCGGCTTACTGAAAATGCAAAACGATATTGAAACATCGCGCGAACAGCATGAAGCAGAACTCACGGCAGAGGATGATGAAACGGTGGACGATGAGAGCAGCCCCCCGTTCAGGCTGCGTGAAGTGGAGTCACAGCAAACGCCGGACGGGTTCAGTTATGAAATCGAACTCGACGGCCGACCGCTGGATGTGCCCGACAACGTCAAGGGCACCATGGCGTCCATCCTTCAGGACCTGGGTGAGATCCCCGAGGATTATCTGCAGGCCGCGGGCGATGGTGTGTACTACGCTGGCGAAATCGATCAGCCCCGTTCCGAGGATGTCTGGAAAGGTACCTATCACGAAGAAGGTGCATTCCTCTATAACGAGTGGGACTACGAACGACAGAACTACCGCAAGAACTGGGCGGTGCTGCGCGAAATGGATGTGCACCCCGGGGACGATAACTTCGTCAACGAGACCCTGTACAAGTATCGCGGGCTGGCGATGGAACTGCGCCGCACCTTTGAAGCCCTGCGCGGTGAAGACAAGCTGTTGAAGAAACAGCCTTACGGTGACGATGTCGACATCGACGCACTGGTTGAGGCGCTGGCCGATATGCAGCATGGCGCGGAAATGAGCGAACGCCTGTTCACCAAAATGCACAAAATGGAACGCAATATTGCCGTCATGTTCATGGTCGACATGAGCGGCTCCACCAAGGGCTGGATCAACGACGCCGAGCGTGAGGCGCTGGTGCTGCTCTGCGAAGCGCTGGAGACACTGGGCGACCGCTACGCCATCTACGGCTTTTCCGGCATGACGCGCAAGCGCTGTGAAGTCTACCGGGTGAAACGTTTCGACGAGCCTTACGGCGATGAGGTGCGTGCGCGTATCAGTGGCATTCAGCCGAAGGACTATACACGCATGGGCGTGACCATCCGCCACCTCACCAGCCTGCTCAACGACGTCGAGGCGCGCACCAGGCTGCTCATCACCCTGTCCGACGGCAAGCCCGACGACTACGACACCTACCGCGGAGCCTATGGCATTGAAGACACGCGTATGGCATTGATCGAGGCAAAGCGCAGCGGCATCCACCCGTTCTGTATCACCATCGATACCGAGGCGAAGGATTACCTGCCGCATATGTACGGCGCGGTGAACTACGCGGTGATCGATGAAGTGCGCAAACTGCCATTGAAAGTGTCGGATATTTACCGGCGGTTGACGACCTGAAAAATAAATGACAACCGCCTGCAAGCCGGTCGGTGTTTGATGATAATCTCCTTGCTGAGGGTGAGCGCGTTGGCTATGTACGTGACGCATTGATGAACGCACATGACGCATGAATAAACTGCACCGCTTGTTTGAGTTGCACCGGCTGTTGAGCCAACGGCGCCGGCCGGTGTCGTTGCAGGTGATTTGCGAGCACATGGAATGCTCGGAATCCACAGCGCGCCGGTTGGTACATGCCCTGCGTGACGACATGAATGCGCCGCTTGAATATGACCGCGCACAACGCGGCTGGCACTATGACGACGCGCCCGGTCAGCGTTATGAATTGCCGGGCCTGTGGTTCTCGCCCGAAGAACTGTATGCATTGATGGTGTCCTGGCAGTTGTTATCCGAACTCCAGCCCGGACTGGCGAGCCGTTACATCGAACCCGCGCGGGATAAAATAGAACAGTTGTTGCGACAGCACGGCGGGAATAGCGCGGATATCGGCCGGCGTATCCGCATTCTGCAAATGGCAGCGAGACCGGCCGACCTCAAATTGTTTCAACAACTCAGTCGTGCATTATTTGAACGCCGCCGCATCCGCATGCTCTACCATGGCCGCGAACGCGACAAAACGACCGAGCGCGATGTGTCTCCGCAGCGCCTTGTCTACTACCGCAGCAACTGGTATCTCGATGCCTGGTGCCACCTGAGAAAAGACCTGCGCAGCTTCTCGCTGGATCGACTTCACCTGGTCGATACGCTGGCGCAGGCGGCGCGCGAATGCAGTGATAAGCTGCTCGACGGCCACTTTACCCGAGCCTATGGCATTTTCGCCGGCGAACCTGAAAATACCGCAGTACTGCGCTTTACTCCGGATGCCGCGCGCTGGGTGGCCGACGAACAATGGCACCCGGCGCAACAGGGCAAGACACTGAAAAATGGCGGGTTTGAGCTGCGCATTCCGTACAGTGACCCACGCGAACTGATGATGGATATCCTCAAATACGGGCCGGAGGTTGAGGTTCTCAAGCCGAAAAAATTGCGGGACGCCATTGTGGAGCGGTTAAAGGCTGCGTCCCGGCAATACCGAAAAAAACACCGGTCCTGAAGCGGGCTACCATAAGCCAAAGATTGCGCTCAGGCTGCGTTCAACCGCAGCCATTTCGCTGTCATCAAGCCGGGTCAGCGGGCCTTGGCCGATACGTGTTCTATCGAGTGCGCGAGGTTGGTCGACAATCACCTGGCAGTCCTTGAGCAGACGATCACGTGCCGGGATGGTGATGCGCCATTTGCTGAATTCTGTATAAACCCGGGTTGTCAGGGGCAGGATAACGATCATCGGCGTGCCGGCCGCCGTGAGTTCGTCATTCTGCATGATCAGTACCGGCCGGATTTTACTCACCCCGCGGCCCCGCGATGAGTTCAGGTTGGCGACCCAGACCTCACCCCGCCGCACTATTTCCACCACGGGTCATCCGCGGGGGAATCCAGGGTCTCGTTTTCAACCGTCAGGAAATCATCCGCGATGGCCTGAGCATCCTGGCGGAGATCGGCATTGGCGTAACCTGCCCGGGCTTCCGCCACGAAATCGCGCAGAAAACGTTCCTTTTCCTTGCGCGCCAGGTAGTCTGCGACAGCGTCGCGCACCAGTTCGGAGCGGGACTTGTTCTCGCGAGAGGCTTCCTCCTCCAGCTGCTTGTCGAGATCGTCCGGTATGCGCAGGCTAAGAGTGCTCATGAGTTGTATGGCCCGATGTATGCTTATATCGAGTACGGCTGAACCCGTCGATTCCCTGGTCTTTGACGGCATTGGTGTCAGGCTGATCAAAGGCAGATTGAAGGCAAAACTGGATCCGGTAAATAACACCGGCTATATCGAAGCGAAGTGGAAGGATGAGTTCGGCACCTGGCAGTATCATCAAAACACATTCGTCAATCTGCTATTTCCAACCGGTCTGCGTATCGGGCCTTCGGCAACACAGACCGAGCTGATTGGCCCGGTGGACCCAATTGTAATTAATGTTTACAAACAGGGCGACACCCAGGCAGGCCCGCCGTTCACGCCAACCACATTCACTCTGCTGGCTGCCTGGGGACCGGCTGAAGTCAGGTTAAACGGCCGTCCCTTTGACAACCCCTTTGATGGCGCCGCTCCATTGTGGAGTGGTCGCCTGGTGATCAGGGAAGGTGTACGCAACGAGGAGGATAACAGTGTACGCAATCTCGATGGCAGCGTTTTTGATATGTCGGATCCCTCCCTGGGGCTGGTGGATCACGATGACCTGGAAGCAGATCTGTTCTTTATGGATGGCCTGGATCTGTCTCCGAACACAAACTTTCCACCGACTAATTCGTTTTTCTATCACATCGTGTTTGAAAAGGTGGAGGTTGAGATCGGTCACTGATTCGTTATCGATGTATAAAGAGGCCGTGGCGGGTTGTGTTCCGGTGCGGGTAGGGTATCGTGAATGCTTTCATATCAGGTCTTTCAGACGCCCCTGGATAAAGTCGATGAACAATCGTACCTTGGCGTGTTGATGGCGCCGGTGCTGGTAGACAGCGTAGATGCCGGCACTGCCGCAATCATGGTCGGGTAACAAGTGTACCAGGCGACCCGCCTTGATATCGT
>NZ_JBTTIO010000001.1:0-43462 GCF_058323355.1 Thiogranum sp. | reverse complement strand
TCGGCAATGCCGTAGCGGTTCCGGACCAGGGGTGTATCGGGTTCATAGCGCGCAAACCACAGGCGGTTGTCACCGAAAGGACGCAGTACCGGCAGGAAGACCTGTTTGCCAACCGACCAGGCGTGTTCGATCAGGGCGTGGGCGTCGACTTCACCATCGGCTGACAGGTAGGCGGCGATGCGCTGGCTGTTACGGAACAGGCGGTGCTGCGTCAGTCGCTGGCACAGCTGGCGCGAACGCTGCAGGCGTTCGGCCGGGTCGAGGGCGCAGCGTTGGCGGCGCAGCTGGTTACGCTGGTCGGAACGGTCGGGCATGGTATCCGGGTAATAAAAGGCACCTTCCGCGAATACCGTGGCGGCTATTGCCCTTGAACCAGAGGTTCAGGTGGGGATGAGTGTTGAACCTAAGGCTTTCCACCGTGGTGGACATGCTCACTGGTCCAACAAACCGATCCCCGGGGACAATTATTAGGCTCAAGGAGATCTTAACAGCTCACGTATACCGCAGAAGGTGCGGATTTCCAGTATAGCGCAAATGCCGATGCGATGGACAAGGCGTCAGAGTTCGAGCTGTTTACCCTGGTTGAGTGCAACATCGATTTTGTCCTGCAGGGCGCGGATGCGTTTGCTGACGTCGAACTGGTAGTCATCCTTGCTGTTGCGGTGTTCCAGCAGTTCGTGCGCCATGTTCAGGGCCGCCATGACGGCGATCCGGTCGGCACCGACAACTTTGCCTGTGTCACGGATTTCCTTCATTTTTTCGCTCAGGTACTCGGCCGAGGCAAACAGTGCCTCGCGCTCGTTATCCGCGCAGGCGACAAGGTATTCCTTGCCGAGGATCTGGATGCGCATGGGGCTGGATTTGCTCATGCGCCCTGTTCCATGGCCTTCAGGCGGTTAATCATGGCTTCCACGCGGGTGCGGGCCATTTCACTTTTTTCGATCAGGCTGGCGCGCTCGCTGACCATGGACTCCTGCTGGTTGCGCAGCGAGCGGTTTTCCTCCTTGAGGCGGGTGATGGTGTCGACCAGTTCCTCGAGCCGTACTTCCAGCTTGCGGAGTTCCTGTTCGGTGACGGATTGCGGGCTTGTCTGAGTCATGCGCACACTATAGAGAAGGGTCAAAAATGCGTCAATGTCGGCGCTGTGCAATAATCGGGCAATGCCAGAAAATCAAGGTGTTGAGTATTACGACGTGCAGGATGTGCTGGACCTCGCCAGCCCCGGCGCGGATCCTGCGGACAGTCACGGATTGCTGTGCGGGCTGATCTGCGCAGCGGGTTTTGCCGATCCCCAGCGCTGGTTGCCCGAGGTTTTCGACGACTTCGACCCCGCGAATACTGCCCAGGCGAAGGCTTACCAGTGTCTGCAGGAGGTTTATGAGCACACACTGGCCGGCCTGCACAGCGAGGATCTGGATTTCGAGCTGTTGCTGCCGGACGACGATGCACCGCTGGCCGAACGCACCGCGTCGCTGGGGGCCTGGTGCAGTGGCTTCCTGTGCGGGCTGGGGCTGGGGGGGATGCCGGAGCGGGACAGGTTGTCGGAAGAACTCGCCGAACTGCTCGACGATGTGGCGCAGATTGCGAAAGTCGACTTCGATCTCGAAACTCCCGATGAAGATGAAAACACGGCGTTTGAAGAAGTCGTTGAATACCTGCGTATCGGCGTCCTGTTTATCCACGATGAATTGCAACCGGCCGCCGCGCCGCAACAGATCCAGTAACGCTCATGGAACAGAAAGAATTCGCCCGCCGCCGCAAGCAACTGATGCGTATGATGGGGCCGGACAGCATCGCTATCCTGCCCACCAACCCGGAACAGTCGCGTAACCGCGACGTGGATTTCCCGTTCCGCCCGGACAGTGATTTCTACTATCTGACCGGTTTTGCCGAACCCGAAGCTGTGGCCGTGCTGTTGCCGGGACGCAAACACGGCGAGTACCTGCTGTTCTGTCGCGACCGCGACCCGAAAATGGAAATCTGGCACGGTCGGCGTGCCGGCCCGGAAGGCGCTGTCGAACGCTTTGGCGCCGATGATGCTTTCCCCATTGGCGATATCGATGACATCCTGCCCGGACTGCTGGAACACCGCGACCGTGTGTTCTACACCATGGGCACCGCACCCGAATTCGACAAGCGCGTTATCGGCTGGGTGAACCGGTTGCGCAGCCAGTCGCGTGCCGGCAAGCACACCCCGGAAGAGTTTGTGTCGCTGGAACATTTTGTCCACGACATGCGCCTGTATAAAAGTCGCGCCGAGATCCGGACCATGCGCCAGGCGGCCAATATTTCCGCGCGTGCGCACAAGCGCGCCATGCAGGTCTGCGAGCCGGGCATGATGGAATATGAGCTGGAAGCCGAATTTCTCTACGCGTTCCGCAAGGCGGGCGGTGAGCCAGCCTACCCGTCGATTGTCGGTGGTGGCGGGAACGCCTGTATCCTGCACTACACGGAAAACAATGCGCCGCTCAACCAGGGCGATATGGTGTTGATCGATGCTGGCGTGGAACACGATTACTACGCGTCCGATATTACCCGCTGCTTTCCGGTCAGTGGCCGCTTCAGCAAGCCGCAACGCGCGATCTATGAGCTGGTGCTGGATGCGCAACTGGCGGCAATCGAGGAAGTCTATCCCGGCAACGACTGGAACGCCCCGCACAAGGCCGCCGTAAAAATACTGACACGCGGGCTGGTTAAACTCGGTTTATTAAAGGGCCGCCCGGCTGCGTTGATCAGGGAGGAGGCCTACCGGCGTTTCTACATGCACCGCACCGGGCACTGGCTGGGTATGGATGTACACGATGTCGGCGACTACAAGGTCGGCGAGGCGTGGCGGGAACTGGAGCCGGGTATGGTGTTGACCGTGGAGCCGGGGCTGTATATTCCCGCCCACAGCAAGGGTGTGGCGCGCAAGTGGTGGAACATTGGTGTTCGCATCGAGGACGACGTGCTGGTAACCCGTGACGGTTACGACGTATTGAGCAAGGCCACTCCCAAGACAGTTGATGAAATTGAACGTTTAATGGCCTGAGCAGGGCAGGGCGTATGAACGAAGACATGCATTGTGTAGATGTTCTTGTGATTGGCGGTGGCCTGGTTGGCGCCAGCCTGGCGCTGGCGCTGGGTCGTGCAGGAATGGATGTGGCGATTGTTGAAGCGCATCCCTTGCGTATCAATGAGCAGCCCAACTACGACGAGCGCAGTATTGCGCTGGCGCAGGGCTCGCAGCGTATTTTCTCCGGCATGGGCCTGTGGGATTCCTTGCAGGACGCTGTATGCCCTATCCATACCATTCATGTATCCGACCGTGGCCATTTCGGGTTTACCCGCCTCAAACGTGAACAGGAAGGTGTGGATGCACTGGGTTATGTGGCCAGTGCGCGCCTGCTCGGCAACGCATTGCTACGCGAGCTTGAACATACCGATGTCCGCCTGTTGGCACCTGCGCAACTGGAAACCTTTCGTGTCGATGCGCAACAGGTACACGCCACGCTTGACCTTGGTGGCAAGCCGGTCGAGTACCGGGCGCGGCTACTGGTGGCCGCCGATGGGGTGCAGTCGCAGGTGCGTGACCGGCTGGGCATAGAAACGCATCAGTGGGACTACGGGCAGACAGCCGTGGTTGCCAACGTGACGCCGGACCAGCCGCATAACAATGTGGCCTACGAACGTTTTACCGATACCGGACCCATGGCGCTGTTACCCCTCAATGCGGCATCCAGTACGCCGGGTACAATGGATGCCGGCCTGCACCGGCATGACGTAGGTGGTGAGGAATGCAGTGATATGTGCTCGCTGGTCTGGACGCTGCGTACCGACCAGGTGGACGACGTCATGGCGCTCGATGATGCAGCATTCCTGTCACGTTTACAGGATCGCTTCGGTTACCGCCTGGGGCGCTTTAAGAAAGTCGGTACACGCCAGGCCTACCCGCTTCAGTTGTTGCGCGCCAGACAGTCCACGGCACAACGGCTGGCATTGATCGGCAACGCCGTGCATACCCTGCACCCGATCGCCGGCCAGGGATTCAACCTCGGGCTCAGGGATGTCGCCGCGCTGGCAGAAGTGGTTATCGATGCGCAACGCAATGGCGATGACCCGGGTGGCGATGCTGTGTTGCAGCGCTACGCCAAATGGCGGCAGGCCGACCAGCGCCGTGTCGTGGCATTTACGGATGGCATGGTGCGGCTGTTCGGGCAGACATTGCCGCCACTGGTCGGTTTGCGTAATGCCGGTATGCTGGCGCTGGATCTGTGCCCGCCGGCCAGGCGATGGTTCGGGCGGCTGACCATGGGGCGCGCCGGTCGCCTGCCACGACTTGCACGAGGACTGGCGTTGTAGTGATGACGGACCCGCAAAGCGATTTTGAGGTAGTGATCAGCGGCGCCGGCCTGGTGGGTCTGGCGCTGGCTGCCGCACTCGGCCGGCAAGGCTTCAGTGTGGCGATTCTGGAAGCCCGCGAACCGCTACGCGACTGGCCGGCGGACAGTATCGACCTGCGTGTCTATGCCATTTCACGCGCCTCGCAGCGGTTGTTCGAGTCGCTTGGCGCCTGGCCGGCCATAGAACCGTTGGCACAGGCTTATCGTGACATGCAGGTATGGGATGCCGGCAGCGATGGCGAGATTCATTTTGACAGTGCCGAACTCGGAGAACCGGATCTTGGCCACATTATCGAATCACGGGTGATCGAGCGCGCACTGACGGACGTCGTTGAAAAGCTGGATGCTGTCACCCGCATGTGTCCGGCCCGCCTGCGGCGATTTGAAAATATCGGCGACCGTCAGCGCATTGAGCTGGAAGACGGCAGGGTTGTCACGGCGAAGTTGCTGGTGGGTGCCGATGGCAAGTCATCACGGGTGCGTGACCAGGCGAGGATCCATGTCCAGCTGTCCGACTATGGCCAGCAGGCACTGGTGGCTGTTGTCTCCACCGAAAAGCCCCACAGGGAAACCGCATGGCAGCGCTTTTTGCCCGGTGGACCACTGGCTTTCCTGCCGTTGCACGACGGGCGCTGCTCGATTGTCTGGTCGTCGACGACAGAGCGGGCAAAAGCCCTGCTGGAGATGGACGAGGAAAGCTTTTGCCTGGCGCTTGGCAAGGCTTTTGAATACCGGCTGGGTAACATTACCGCTTGTGGTGAGCGGGTGCTGTTCCCCCTGCAGGGACAGTCCGCGGCCAGTTATGTGCAACCCAGGCTGGCGCTGGTGGGGGATGCCGCGCACGTGGTGCACCCACTCGCCGGTCAGGGGGTGAACCTTGGGCTGAAAGATGTGCAGGCGCTGGTCGATGCCTTGCGTGCAGCCCGTGAACAGGGGCGCGATCCCGGTGCTTTTTCCGTGCTGCGCCGTTATGAGCGCGCGCGGCGTGGCGACAATACGCTGACCCTGGCAGCCATGGGCGGCTTCAAGCAGTTATTCGGCAGCACGCTGGCGCCGGTGCGTTTCGCGCGTGGTTTTGGTTTGAAATTGTTTGACCGCATGACACCGGTCAAGACGCAGATCATGCGTTCCGCAATGGGGTTGTGATGACGCGTTGTCGTCGCACGGGCCGCCAGGACACCCCGGGTTACATGACGGGAAACAGTACCTCGCCGTTACCCTGCCTGCTCTTGAGATAATTTAGTTTCCCCTGCCAGACCGAAACCGGCTCGGGTATGCCCAGTAGATAGCCCTGGGCAAAATCCAGGTCCATTTCCACCAGTTTTTCCAGCTGGCCGGTGGTTTCCACATATTCCACGACAGTTTCCAGCTCCAGTTCACGGGCCATCTGGCGGGTGATGCGAATGATTTGTTCGCTGGCTTTGCTGGTGGTAAGGCTTCGCACCAGTGAACCGTCTATCTTCAGGTATTTAATGCCGCCACGCAATGCAAGTTCAATGACGGTTTGCAGGGAGGAATATCCGGTGCCGAAGTCATCAATCGCAAAGTTGAAGCCGTGCTTGCTGTGCAGGTCAAACACCAGCTCGACGCTGTTTAGCAGGATCTGTTCGGTAAGCTCGATGACGACTTCAAACTGTTGCAGCGGCCCGTTCATGGCGTCGATCAGGGCATTGACGTAGCTATCATCTTCCAGCGAGCCGGCGGAAGCGTTGATAAACAGCCGGCGGGTTATCCCGGCAAGTCCTTCTTTTTGTTTCAGGATGGCGTCCAGGATGAGATGGTCGAATTCAACGATAAGGCCCATGTTTACGATGTCGTCAATAAACAGGCCGGCACTGATGTATTCATCCTTCTGGCGAAACCGGCCGAGTATCTCAAAGGCATGAATGTGCTGGTGTTCGTCCAGTGTAACCAGCGGCTGGATAAAGATATCCACGGACCTGCTCGAGAGCATGTTTTGCAGGTCGAGGGACTTGTGGTACTGCTTGCGCATCCAGGCGAGCATGGCTTCGGCCTGTTCAGGCGTGTTTTCTACCGTGTTGTTCTTTTCCGGCGCATGCACGCTGAGGTAGTGGATCAGGTGGTGCATGTTCCCGGTGGTCAGTTCACGCAGATCGGTCAGGCTGATGCCGTGGTTCTGAAGGTTGATTTCAACCGGCAGCTTCGCGGTTTTTGCTTGCTTGGTAGTGTGTTGGTCGATACGTTCGAGTAGCTGCTGAACCTGATCGATTTCCGCCCTGTAGGTCATGATATAAAAGTCACCGGCAATACCTTGTGTATAGATCATCCACGACTGGTGCTTGTCGAATTCTTCTTTAAGGATGCCCTCAATAATATGCAGTGCGCGATCACCGGTTTCATTGCCGTAAAGTTTATTGAGTTTGCGCATGCCGCGAAGATTGACGACGCAAAAGAATTTATTGCCCGGCAGGTACAGGGATGCCTGGACAAAGCTGAAAAAGCGCTGGATCCGGTTGGTCTGGCTTTCGAAATAGAGCATGCCAAGCATGTTGAGCATCAGGGCAACTTTCTGCTGGATCTCCTGGTAGGCGAGATAGGCCTGTTCGTAGCGGCTGGTGGACAGCATGGCGTAGAGAATACTGGCGTGCTGGAAGATGAGGCGGTGTTGTTCCTGGATCAGGTCGCAGATTTTCAGGTCAAGGCAAATGAGCAGGCTTTCGGGGTAGAGTAACGCATGGGCAAAGCGGCTCTCGTGGGCGGGAACAAGCGGGAAGCGTTCCAGGTCATGTTGTATGGCATGATTTATTTCTTCCAGCCATTCCAGGTAGTAACGAACAAGAACTTTTTCCCGTATGGCGGCTTCGGGTAGCGGGTGTAACTTTTCTGTTTCCAGTAACAGGTAATGATGTGCTGTGTCCTGCTTGGCCCATTCGAACCAGTGGTTTATCGTATTGAAGTGCGGGATCGGGTCGTCGAGGTCATCGGCCACCAGCCTGATGATTTCTTCCTTGATGTGATTGAAACAGCCCATGAGAAGTGCGAAAGGAATATGGTTCCGGTGATAGCTCTGCGCGAGGGTTATGGCCGCCCCCTTGTTGCGTTCATCCTCCTGCAGAAATGTCTGCAGGAAGTGGCGGAAGGCTTCAAGAATCCGTGTTTCCGTTTCCCCGCTCAACAGTGTATCGAGGGCGCCGTAATGTTCATGGAAGGCGTGCAGGCTTTTTATGAGTTGTTCGATCTGTTCTGTATTCAGGTGTATGGGCTTGCTCATTTCGTGGCGGACTCCCTGGAAAGTTTTTCCACGCCGGTTTCTGATTGATTATAGATGCTTTTCTTTGAAGGGCAATTTGGGTACCGTTGTGTTTTCAGGGGTTTTCAGCTGGCGGCAATGGAATTCATATGAAACTCACCGAAATCAATATTTACCCGGTCAAATCCACGCGCCGTATTACGCTTGACGAAAGTGAGGTGTTGCCACGCGGCCTGCCGTGGGACAGACGCTGGATGCTGGTCGATGCACAGGGGAAGTTCATCACGGCCCGGCAGCACCCAACGCTGGCCGTGGTGGATACATGTGTGGATGATACCAGCCTGCATGTCAGTGTCGCTGGACGTGCGGAACTGGTGTTGCCGCTACAGCCTGTTCCACAGCGCCTTGCCGAAGTCACTATCTGGCGCAATCAATGTGAAGCGGTGCCGGTCGGGTCCGAAGCCGATGCCTGGTTTTCCGAATACCTTGGTATCGAGTGCCACCTCGTGCAGATGACCGACGAGCTGGTGCGTGGTGTGGATCCGGATTACGGACAGCCAGGAGATGAAGTCAGTTTTGCCGATGGATTCCCGATGTTGCTGATTAGCGAAGCCTCACTGAATGATCTCAATTCACGTCTTGAACAGCCTGTCTGCATGCGTCGTTTCCGTCCCAACCTGGTGGTGGATGGCGATCTGCCCTACGCGGAAGATAACTGGCGCAGGCTGCGTATTGGTGAAGTTGAGTTTGAAGGCGTGAAGAACTGTTCGCGCTGTATCTTTACCACGATCGATCCGGACACCGGTATTAAAAATCCCTCGACTGAACCCCTGCGAACCCTGGGGCAGTATCGCAAGCGGCCGGAAGGTGGCGTGTATTTTGGTCAGAATCTGATACCGCGCAGTGGCGGGGTGGTGCATGTCGGTGATGTGGTGGAGCTTGTTTCCGGTTAGTGTGCAGGTTGCGCACCTTCACAATCGCAGCGTCTGTTTTCTCGCCGGGACAGTTCCCGCCGGGTAGCGCCATTGCCTGGTGCTACCCGGTTATCGGGTGAGTTATGCAGCTTTTTTGCGAGTCATGCCGGCCAGGCCCAGCAGGCCCGAACCAAACAGCCAGACGGCGCCAGGCAGGGGTACCGGGCTGCTGCCGAGAGCGCCGGGGTTGTTCACCATGGATATATCTATTCCATACTGCCCCAGGTGATGTGCCTTGCCAAAGAAACTGACGAAATAATTGCCTGGCTCGGCATCAAACATGAAATAGCCGGGTTCGGTCAAATAGCCCAGTGAGCGGGTTGCCGTGGTGATGTTGAGTCCGGCGCGAACGAGGGGTTTCGGGAACTCAAAGTCGGTCAGCGTAGCCAGGTAGGTGCCCCCCGTCTCTATCTGAAATGCGCGGGAATAAAAATTCCTGCGCGAAAAGATGCTGACGTCACTGAATACCGACGCCCCGGTTGATGGTACATTGAATATCTCGTCTTCCTCGCCAGGGCTGGCATGTCGTTCATGATCTGTTCCGTGCGGGACGGGCGAGGCCATGGCGGCAGTGCCATTACAGGCAAGAAGTGCAAGTGCCAGTGAAAATGCGACGTTGAGTTTTTTTGCGGTCATTTTTTGTTTCCTCCGGTCAGATAGAATTTCAGCTTTAATGATCACGCGGGATCAGGTTCGGTATAGCGTTGTTGCTTGTATTTCGTGTAAAGGTATTCGCGTAAACGCGGGATCAGTTCCCTGTCTTCGATGGGTCCATTCACCAGGTTTTCCAGCTGCGTTTTCAGGTAATTCGGGAACGTGCTGTGCATCGCCAGGAGTTCAATATCAATGCGGTCGATGTACTGGTCGTTTCCTGTGCCTTCATTGATGATCTGCTCGAGACGCTCCGCGTCGAAGTCAAAGTAGCGGGTCACTTCGTTGCCGTGTTCGAGGAATACGGGGAGTAACTGGCTGCCGCTTGCATTGTCATCGCTCAAGGGGCTGAGTTTTGACAGCATCCCGCGGATGCCGAAACGAATAATGTCCGAGTCACTGACTTTCAGGCGTTGTGCGATGCGTTTGATCTTCTGAATGTCGCTGCTTGTCAGTCGAACAGACACGCACTGTTTCTGGTTTTCCATGTCGTTTCCTTCTGGTTTTGTTTCTGTTTCGTGTGGAACGGGTCGTCGGTTTGTGTGCGTATCATGATGTCCCGGCATTTCAACTGGATGACGTTCAGGTGTAGATTCAGTGTCATTTTTATGATGTCTGGATGACAGGATGAGGCCAGGCATAAATCAAGAGAGGCTCTGATTGATTCGAAATCGTCATCCCGGCGCAGGCCGGGATCCAGGCGGTTTGATCAAGCTTTCTGGATTCCCGCCTGCGCGGGAATGACGGGATTTAAGGCTTGACTTAGTGCCATTCAATCAGAGAGTCCTGAGGCTGCGCGTTTTCAGCTGTAAAGCGATGAGTTGGGATAGCGCATGCGAATGAAAACAATTGTCTAACTGTCATGTAAGCGTCATGTTGCCTGTGCACAATCGGCCACCGTGAAAATTTCAATCGAAACGGCCAGAAAAATGCGACCATTGTTGGGTGTTTTGCTGCTGCTGCTGGCAGGAGGGGTTCTGGTTAATCCCTGCCTGGCTGAGCAGGGCGGCGATATGTCAGGTGATAAGGAAGCGGTGACACGCTTTGATATCTGGGAGTTCGGCGTCGAAGGCAATACGCTTCTGGATACACGACTGGTCGAGCGAACGGTTTACCCGTTTCTTGGTGAGAAGCGCACCCTTGATGATATCGAGAACGCCAGGAAAGCGCTGGAGCAGTTTTACAGGGATGCTGGCTATCCAACTGTCATTGTTAATATTCCTGAGCAGGAGGTCAGGGAAGGGGTGGTCAGGCTGCAGGTTGTGGAAGGCGTGGTTTCACGCCTGAGGGTATCCGGTTCCCGCTACTTTTCGCTGGAGCAGTTGCGCAAGGAGGTGCCGTCGCTGGCGCCCGGGCAGGTGCCTCACCTGCCTGAGCTCCAGGCGCAGATACGCAAAGTCAACGCGGTCACGCCGGACAGGCGTGTTACGCCGGTATTTCGACCGGGTCGAACACCCGGTACGGTTGAGGTCGATCTCAGGGTCAAGGATGAACTTCCCTTGCATGCAGAGGTCGAGCTGACGGGAAGAAACTCGCGGGATACCACGCGCTCACGGCTCAGTACCACGTTGCGCTATGCCAACCTGTTCCAGAAGGCGCACAGCGCCTCGCTCATGCTTATGACGGCGCCGGAGGATACCGATGATGTCAAGGTGGCGTCCCTGACCTACGTGATGCCCGCCGGAGCCGGCAGCGATGTGTTTGCCGGTTATGCCGTCGTAACCCGCAGTGACGTTGCGACAGCAGGCGACATCACCGTGCTGGGCGATGGCAACATTGTCGGGGCACGATATATCCGCCCGCTGGCCGGGAGCAGCAGTTTTTTTCACAGCGCCACCCTCGGCATCGACTATAAGGATTTCAGGGAGAGTATTCGCCCGTTTGGCGCCGATCGACTCAATACCCCCATCGACTATATCAGCTTTACCGCGTCATACCGTGCAACACGGCTGCGCAAGTCCGGGAGAAGTATTGTGGGCGCCGGCGTCAACTTCGGCGCACGTGGTCTGGGCAATGACGAGGAAGAGTTCGATAACAAACGTTTCAATGCCCGGCCCAACTTTATCTATGCGACCGTATTCGCGGAACACGATCAGAGACTCCCGGTGGGGGGTGTTTTGCATGGCGAACTCAACGCACAGATTGCGGATTCGCCATTGATCAGTAATGAACAGTTCAGTGCAGGCGGGGCCGAGACTGTGCGCGGCTATTTCGAGTCCCAGGTGCTGGGCGATGATGGTGTTCGCGGTACGCTTGAATGGCAGAGTTCGTCGCTGGCCAGGCATATTTCCGGTTACCTGCGCAGACTGGAAATCTATGCGTTTTTCGATGCTGCAAAAATCCGCATCCAGGATGCCTTACCCGGCCAGCCGAACCAGGCTACGTTGGCGGGTGCCGGTACGGGACTGCGTATGGAAGGTCCGGGCGGATTCGATGCGGATCTGACGCTGGCCTGGCCGCTCAAGGACAACGGGACTGTCGAGCAGGGCGATTTTCGATCCCACTTCCGCCTGAGATACCGGTTCTGAAGGATCACGTCCCGTCTCTGCAGCTTCTGATTTCAGCATCTGTCACCAAACCTTAAATCTACGGTCACGCCGGCTTCACAAAGCACGCATAGGATGCGCCGCGTGCATGGTGATCAAGTGGAGGGGTTAAGTGTCTACGGACTCATCATGCTGCGGGGAAGGGTGGGGTTATGTGTGGTTTCGACAGGCCCCGGTAATTCTTTAACAGGTTTTCTGAAAAAACTTCAGGCACAGAAACAGGAGAAATCAAAAATGTCCATGACACTCAAGACTACAGCCGCCGCTGTGGCAATGCTGGTTGCCAGCAGTGCTAATGCAGTCATCCTCAGCGACGCTACGCAGACTGGTGATGGTGAGCTGTTTATCAATATCGTTCTTAACACTGCTACACCGGCCACGATCATTCTTGATACCAATGTCAATACCAAGGATCTTGTCAGTGGAGCGGTGACCAGCTGGACGTCCAATGCAGCGCAGACAGCCGCTGTACAGAGTCTGTTTGCATCGCCGGGCACCACGATCAATGACTTTGTTTTCGATGGCGGTGCCCGCCAGGATAACAATGCAGTGCTTGACGAGTTTGGTCTTTTTATTACCAATACTGATCCATCGACATTGCCACCTATCCTTAACCAGATCAACACCTTTTCCGGTTACATGACGCGTATGCGGGATTGGCTCAACAGTGTCAACCAGGTATCGGATATTACTGTCGATGGTGTGTTGAACCCGGTTAACTCAGGTCAGGGTGACTGGACTGACCCGTTCCAGGGCTGGAGTGGAAATGGTGACACCATCAACTGGTTGACTACAACAGATACCGTAGTAACAGACAGTCTGCCACTGTACCGCTACTTCTATCAGCCGGACGGTTCCAATGTTTCCGAGCTCTACGGTTTTATCGATATCGATACCAGCACGGGTGTTGTTTCATACAACGCCGTGTCCGCGGTGCCGGTGCCGGCCGCTGTGTGGCTGTTCGGTTCCGGCCTGATGGGTCTGGTGGGTGTGGCCCGTCGCCGTAATACCTGATGCCTGCGCCGGCGGGGCGGGCTGTGCCTGCTCCGCCGTACCAGGTCATAGTATTTTTACTGTTTGACTGATTGAGGAAATATACCATGCGTATGATTAAACTGAATGCTACTGCGGCTGGTGTCGCGCTGGCGCTTTCCGGTGTTGCCAATGCGGCCCTGCCGGTTCAGACCGAAGTGTTCATGTCCGGCGCCAGTGCGCCGTCCAACATGCTGCGCGAAAACATTGTGCAGTACGCCTGTGACCAGGCCTCTCCCATTAACGTGTATGTGGATTTCGCTGACCAGCTGCCGGGAAACGGTGATACCACACTGTCTGAGCCGATTGTTGAACACCGGAGCTTCTGGGTGGTTCAGTGTACGGCAAACAGCACGATGGGTTCTGCGGCGGGCAATACCATTGCCTTCTATAAATCTGACGTGGGCGGATCGGGTAATGGCGCCACGCCGGTACTTAACCGCGTTGCGCTGGAATTCATGGACGCCAACCCGGCGAACTGCGGTAACACGCCTGTCGTGACAAACCAGGCGGCCGGAAACGGCGCCAGCTATGACCTCTATGTGTGTGCCCAGGATGACCTGGTACAGCAGATTCCGGACATGGGCGCCGCGGATATCGAGGCCAGCAAGTTTGTTGGACCGCTGGCCCCGGCATCCGGTGATTTCATCAACGATGGAACGGTTGACGAAAAAGTTGGTCCTGGTCTGATCTTTGGTCCTATCGTTACACTCAGCCTGCGTAATGAACTGCAGACTGATCAGATTAACGCAGGCCTGTTGCCCGCGACCTGTGTGGCGGGTGACGAAACCGAGGCCTGTATGCCTTCGCTGCCGTCCTCTGTGGTGCGCGGCATCACGGCGGGCAAGTACAATAACTGGTCCGACATTTCCGTGTATGGCCAGACACTGAATGTGCCGACGGCATTCACCGATCCCAAGGCGGATAATGTTCACCTGTGCCGTCGTGTGAAGGGTTCCGGTACGCACGCCGAGTACATGATCCACTACCACCGGACAAACTGCTATGTTGATGCGCAGTCGATCCTGACGCAGCCGGGTAACGGTGCCGGGTTCTTCGGTGCCGGGCCACTGGTTTACGAGAACTCCAGTTCCGGTACGCTGGGCAGTTGCCTGGATGCGCTGGATACGGGTGCAGGTCTGACATCCTCCAAGATTACGCCTGATATTGCCGCGGGTGTACAGTCATTCGGTTTCGGTTACCAGTCTACCGAGAAGAACATCGCCCTGGCCAAGAACTTCCGTTACGTCAAGGTGGATGGTGTTGCGCCGACCCTGGAGAACGCAGTCAAGGGTGACTACCGCCAGGTGTACTACATGGGCTTCCAGAACCGTAACAGTGGTTATGACACGGGTCCGCTGCGCGCCAGTATCGATGCCACCAAGACACAGGCCATTCGGGACATCTTCGCCAATGCGACCAATATCAATGCAACCATTGTCGATGGTCTGAATGCCGGCTTCGTGCATAGCTGGGGTGCTGCCGGCTTCCTGGTTCCCGATGCCACGGCAGCGTCGGTCTTCACGGCTGGCGACCCGCGTACGCCCTGGACGCGCGAGAATGCAGCAGGGAGCGCAGACAGCTGTCAGCCGCTGTTCAAGAAACTGTAGGACAACACTTCAGATGCGGTAGTGCAATGCTGCCGACCGGTTGTCAGGCGGGCCTGCGAATGCAGGTCCGCCTGCACCACTTTACGAGATTTGTTTTTTCCTGTCGGCATGCACGTTGCGTGGCGACAGGAAAACGCAGTTGCTGGTTGCGACAAGGCGCATACGAAACGATGAAAAAATACAATCTGACAAACAGAAACATGCTTCGGCGAAGCGTGACGCAGCCGGATCAGGTATCCGGAATCAATACCACACGGCGCCTGTTCCACCTGCTTGCCGGCATGGCCCTGTCCGGCACCCTGTTCATCACCGCCCAGGCCAGGGCGGAGTTGCCGGTTGCAACCCAGCCGGGCGACATCAATTACCGCTGGGACGGCGCCAATGCGCCGGTGCTGGACGGCAACCAGTTGCGTATCGACCAGACTGCACAGAACGCCTTGTTGCACTGGCGCAGCTTCAATATTGATCCGGGCAGTTCGGTTCGCTTCAACCAACCGTCGTCCTCGGCCGTTGCGCTCAACCGCATTTTCCAGAATGACCCCAGCCGCATCTTCGGTAGCCTGGAAGCCAACGGGCAGGTGTTCCTGATCAACCAGAACGGGTTTATGTTCGGGCCCGGCGCCGATGTCGATGTCAATTCGCTGATTGCCTCCAGCCTGGATATCGACGAACGTATCTTTGAGGATGTCGGCCTCATTGGCGCCATCGACCAGGAAGGCAATTTGCCGGCGTTTGAGGGCAGCGGTGAGTTGGGCGCCATTGAAATTGCCGAGGGCGCCAGTTTGCGGAGCCACGAGGGTGGCCGCATTATGATCCTGGCGCCAGACATCGAGAACCGGGGCACGATTGAAACGCCCGGTGGCCAGACCGTGCTTGCCGCCAGTCAGGACCGTGTGTACCTGGCGGCATCTTCCGACCCGGACCTGCGTGGCTTGCTGGTGGAAGTGGAAACCGGCGGCGATGTCCGTAACCTGGGCGAGATTATTGCTGAACGCGGCAACATTTCCCTGCTGGGTCTGGCGGTGAATCAACAGGGGCTGGTGCGCGCGACAACCAGTGCAACACTGAACGGCTCAATCCGCCTCGCCGCCCGGGACAGTGTTATCTTCACCGGCTCGACCAATGTTATACCCGAAGCAACCCGCAGCGGAACGCTGACGGTGGGTGGGCGTGTCGAAGTGTTGCTGGACGAGGCCAGCGCGGGCGAGCTGGCGCCCGACAGCCAGTTACAGCCGGACTCCCGTATCGAGCTGAGTGGCAAACAGGTTGTGATTGAATCCGCTGCGCGTATTACCGCGCCCTCGGCCGAGGTACAGATTCAGGCGGTGACTGACCCGCGCACCGTGAGGTCGATCAGCCGGCTGGCGGACGAGGATGTGTCGTTGCGCATCGAGGGCGGTGCTGTCATCGATGTCAGTGGTACGGACGACACGGTATTGTCGGTTGCCAGCAATGTCATCGAGGTGGAAGCGCGGGGCAGTGAACTGGCGGATTCGCCGCTCCAGCGGGAAGGCGTGCTGCGCGGCGAGACGCTGCGTGTCGATGTGCGCAAGGGTTCTCCCCTGCTGGATATCAGCGCAGCGGTCAACAACATCCGGCGCAGCGCGAATGAAAGGTTGTCCACCGGCGGCAGCATAAGCTTGCAGTCGGATGGTGACCTGCTGGCCGGAGCGGGCAGCGTGATCGATATCCGTGGCGGCAAGGTCACCTTCACAGGCGACCAGGTGTCGACCACCCGGCTGGTGACAGATGACCTGCAGATCGTTGACATCAGTGAGGCCGAACCCGGCCGCCGTTACCGGGGCCTGGTGGGCGATGTTGAAGTGCGCCACGATAAATGGGGTATTGTCGAAAGTTTCACAAGCGGGGCGTTTTCCCGCTACGAATCCGGTTACGTCGAGGGCCGTGATGCCGGCACACTGACGGTCAACAGTCCGCGCCTGGCGTTCGCCAGTGAGATCCGGGCCGGTTCGGTCGCCGGCCGCTGGCAGCGTCAACCTGCCCGGGCGCTGACAGGTACCGAGCGTCGTCCGTTCGATCAGCGGCCATTCGGTGGCCGTGCCGATATATTGTTGCGCACCAGTGAAACAGGATTCCTGCCATCGATGGCTGTGGCGCCGGACGCGGATCTCATCCCGGTGCCGGAACCGGGTAACGTCATTGATCCCCTGTTGCCGGTAACACTGTCCGCCGCCATGCTGAATCGAAGCGGGCTTGGCCATATCAGGCTCGAATCCCCGGGTGAACTGCGCATCGACACGGGCGGCATGCTGGAACTGGCGCCGGATACCGTACTGGAGATGGATGCCGGCCGGATTGCCTTCAACGACAGTGTGCGTCTGCCGGGCGGGCGGATTCATGCAACCGCTGCCACAACCTCCAGCGTGCTGGCGGACGATGTCGCGATTGACGTGGCGCCCGGGGTATCGCTCGATGTGAGTGGCATCTGGACAAATGACAACCCCTTGTTCTCCGGCCCGGAGGCGGCGGCGCCGGTGGTGGTGGATGGCGGTGCAATCGCGCTGGATGCCGGTGGCAGCCTGCGACTGGCCGCTGGCAGCCGGTTAAATGCCGACGCCGGCGCCTGGCTGGAGGCGGATGGAACGCTGCACGGTGGTGAAGGTGGATCGGTTTCCCTGTCGGCGGTCACGGATGGCACCCTGCCCGCGGAACTCAAACTGGATGGAACAACAAGCGCGCTGGGCTTCACAGCAAACGGCGACTTCAGCCTGACGGCGGATGGCTTTACCTTTGATGGTGACAGTATTGCGCCCGGTGTGTCATTGCCGCTGGAGGGTTTCGGTCGTTACCGGTTTACCGCGAAACGCGACGGTGTGGTGGTCACGCCCGGCACCCGCCTGGTTCTGCGCCAGCGTAACCTGCAACCCGGACCGGACGCCTTCGATCAGCGCAGTGGCGCGGCACTGCCGGTGGAGACGTTACTGCGCCCCGTCTATGAACGCCGC
Organism: Thiogranum sp.; assembly: GCF_058323355.1. Lineage (NCBI taxonomy): Bacteria > Pseudomonadati > Pseudomonadota > Gammaproteobacteria > Chromatiales > Ectothiorhodospiraceae > Thiogranum > Thiogranum sp. The sequence goes on along the minus strand of NZ_JBTTIO010000001.1, from coordinate 26,090 downwards.
CCGGTCGACCTGACACTTGAATCCCGACGTTCCAATGTTTCCCTGCGCGAACCACTGATTGATATCGGTACCGGGGCGGTCATCGATGGCGACCCGGGCGCGCGTATCGAACTGCGCAGCGATACCTCGCTGAAGGTGGATGGCCGGCTCACGGCGAACGCGGGTGACATTACCCTGGCCATCGAACCCAATGGCATCGATGGTTACCTGGCCGATCAGAAAATCTGGCTGGGCGACAACGCGCGGCTGGATGTGTCCGGCCGCTATATCGCCCGGCCCGATGACCTGGGACGGCGGGTCGGACAGGTGCTGGATGCGGGAACGGTGCGTCTTGAAGCAAACCGCGGCAGTCTCGTGACCCGGCCCGGCTCAGTGATCGATGTTCACGGTGTGTCCGCCACGCTGGACTTGCCGGTTGCCTCGCGGTCCCCGCTGGACTTGCGTTTCGAACCGGTCGAGGTTGCCGGGCGCGCGGGTCGTGTGGAGATGCTGACGGCCGAGTCGGCCCTGTTGCAGGGTGCGTTTGACGCCCGGGTTGCCGCGCCCGAAGCAGAAGGGGGATCGTTCTCGTTCCAGCTCGACCCCGGCCGTCGTGGTCAGCCCTCGTTGCTCGATGAGTTGGCCTTCCCGGCGGAACAACGTTTCCCGCACACGATGCGCACCCTGCGGCTGGTCGATTATGAAGGCGTGTTGCCGGATGCCGATGCGCCACTGGCAGCGGCAGACAATGGCGTGGCGTATGTACCGGCGGCGCGATTACTGGAGAGCGGTTTCAGCAGCCTTGCACTGAGCAGTCGCCCGGACCGGCTTGGCGGTCTGTTGCAGACGCCGGAATCGCTCGCGGCGATCAGCCTGGACCGCGACCTGGACCTTGTTGCCGGACGTGCGCTGGTACTGGATGCGCCACTGTTCACGAACAGCGGTGCGGCGGTGAGCCTGTCTGCGCCCTACGTGGCCATAGGCAGCACCTTCAACACCTTCATGGACGGTGCCGTTGCGCAAAGTGAAGTCAACCGCGGCAGCAGCCAGCCGATCAGTATTGCGCCGGCCGCGGGTGAAGGACAGCTTGCCGTCACGGCCGACCTGGTCGATATCAGTGGTTACAGCACCTGGCAGGGGTTTGGCGGCGAAGGCCGGGACGGGCTGGACGTCTCCAGTCGGGGTGATATCCGCCTGCGCGGCCAGCTGATGCTGACCAACGGTGTCGATACCGAGTTGACCGGCGCACTGCGTACAGCCGCGGATGTCAGGCTGTCTGCACAGCAGATTTACCCCACCACCCTGACGCGTTTCGATATCCGCGTAGAAGATACCGATGCCGGGCGCATTCGCATTGATGCCATGCCGGGTGTTGCAGGACAGGCGTTATCCGCCGGTGGTCGTCTGACACTCGATGCACCGGTCATCGAGCAGGCCGGTGTGCTGCGTGCGCCGTTCGGCGAACTGCAGCTTGATGCGGCGCAACGCATTGATGTATTGCCTGGCAGTCTGACGTCCATAACAGGAAAGGGCCTGCAGGTGCCGTTTGGGCAGTTACAGTTCCAGACCGACCTCACGTTCTTCCTGGGTGAGGCTACCGACTTGCCGGATGCGCCGCCCCAACGCCGGATCCGGCTGACAGCGCCGGCTGTCGCGCTTGCGGACGGGGCGCAGCTGGACCTCAGTGGCGGGGGTGAGGCGCGCGCCTGGGAGTTCGTTCCGGGCCCCGGCGGCTCGAAGGATATTCTGCTGGCCGATCTTGACCCGGGCGCGGCGGTGGAGGCCAACCCGTCATTCGCCATCCTTCCGCAACTGGGCAGTGCGTTCGCCCCCTGGGATCCGCTGGCGTCACCGCAGGCCGAAGCCATACAGGATATTCGTGTCGGCGATAGCCTGTACCTGGAAGCGGGTGCGGGTATAGAAGAAGGCCAGTACGCCATCCTGCCGGCACGCTATGCCTTGTTCGGCGGTTACCTGTTGACGCCGGTTGCCGGCAGCCAGGACCTGCTGCCCGGCAGTGCCGCACGCCGCGCGGACGGTGCTCCTGTGCTTGCCGGTCGCCGCGGGGTGGCGGGCACCGGGCTGATCGAAAGCCGCTGGCAAGGCTATGCCATCGAGGATGGCAGCCAGGTCAGGCTGCGTGCGGAGTATGTGGAAAAGGATCTTGATACGTTGTTTGCAGATGCCGCAACGCGTTCCGGTGATGCCGGCCGATTGAGTATCGAGGCCAGTCAGTCGTTGAACCTTGGCGCCACACTGTTACCGAACCTGGCCGGCGGGCGCGGCGCCCAGGTGGACATCAGCGCGGCATCATTGCGTGTCGTGCAACAGCGGCAGAATAGCGGTATCGAACTGACCGCCGATGAACTGTCCGGGCTGGGTGCGGAAAGCCTGTTGCTGGGCGGCTTCCGTAAGGACATCGGTGATACGGTTCAGGTTACCGCGACAGCACAGCAACTGCTTGTCGAGGACGGTGTCGATCTGGCCCTGCCGGAACTGATACTGGTTGCTGCTGACCTGCGCCTGGGTGAAGGCGGACAGACAACACTGCGCACCAGCGGAACGCTGTTGCCTGCCGGCGCAGACCTGGATATCCGCGGTGATGCGGCCGTCGTGGCCGTCAGCAGTCGGCGCGGTCTTCAGGCGCGCCGCAGCCAGGTGCCGGCGTCACCCGCGGCGACACTGACGATTGCCGAAGGCACGCGCCTGCTCGCGGATGACGGTGCGCTGATCCTGGATTCCACCACCGGCCTGACGCTGGACGGCGACCTCTCTGTACGCAACGGTTCCCTGCAACTGGGTGCCGGGTCCGTCAGTCTCGGCGAAACCGAAGGTCTCGGCCTGACCGGGCTGGTACTGGATAACGCCACGCTGGCAGGTTTGCAGGGCACCGATCTGACACTGCGCAGCAGCGGGCAGATCGATCTGTACGGTACGCTCGAAGACGACACGGGTGCGCCGCTACGTTTCGGTTCAATCAACCTGGATGCGGCCGGGCTGGTTGGCAACGCGCTGCGGGGCCGGTCAGCCGTGCTGAGCGGCAAGCAGGTTGAACTGTCCAACTTCTCGAATCGTACTGCCACCACAGCCGGGAACGCCGGCGGCGACTTCCGGTTGCAGGCCGATGCGCTGATCCTCGATGGTTTGGTGGAAGGACCGGGCTTTGCGCTCGGCGGCTTCACGGGTAACCGTATCCAGGCAGGTAACGGTGTACGCATACAGGGTGGCGGCCGGTTGCGTACTGATGCTGACCTGGTCATTGATACGCCGTTGCTGACCGCTGCGAGCGGTTCGCAGGGTGGCCTGGACGTGGCTGGCAGCCTGACCCTGGAAGGCGCGCAGCCAGGCAACAGGACGCAGCGAAGCGAAGCCGGTCTTGCCGCGCGGCTGAACATGAATGCCGATGCCATCACGGTGGCTACGGCCATTGATCTGCCGTCGGGCAGCGTGTCGCTGACTGCTGCCGGGATGGAGGGTATTACCCTGCTGACGGGGGCGGAGATTGATGTATCCGGGCGTGATGAGCGTTTCGATACCGCCCTGCCGGGGACGCCCGGTGGTGACATACGCCTGTTGGCAAACGAAGGGGATGTGCGTCTGCAAGGCGGGCGGCTGGATGTCTCCGCCGCCGCAGCGGGTGGTGCCGGCGGGCGTCTGCAGGTTGAAGCGGGCAAGGGTGATATTTATTTCGGTGCGGTAAGCCTGGAAGGCCGTGGCGCGGCCGGCGAAGAGGGGGCGGCGTACCGTTTCGATGCACTTGCGATGCGCAGTTCCGACGGCACGGGGGAAGGTACCCTCACGCCGCTGCTGGCGGCATTGACGGAAGGTGACTTCAGCGCGGAGCAGCAGATTCGTGTTCGCGAGGGTGACCTGGTTCTGGCCCGGAACGACAAACTGGTTGCGCGTCATGTTGCCTTGTCGGCAGACCAGGGCAACCTGGTGATCGCGGGCGACATTGACGCCAGCGGTGCCGGCGGCGGACACATCGAACTGGCGGCGGGCGATACATTGACACTGTCGGGCGTTATCGATGCCAGCACGACGCTGGCAGACGCTGAGGCGGGGCGTATCGAACTGGTTGCGCTGGATGCCGACGCCGATGGACAGTCGGGGCTGGACGCCGGACCCGGGGCGCGGCTGGAGCTGGGAGGGGGCGGCATCCTGCAGCTTTATGTGCCTGCCGGCGCGGACGGCGCCTTGACCGGGCTGCAGGCGTTCGGGGCCGAGGTCAACGGGGCGGCGAGGCGCGAAGTGGTGGGCGTGCGTGTGCTGAACAACCCGGGCCAGAACGCAGCGACGGGTAACAGCGTGCTGACACGGGCTGCGCTGACAGATGAATTTGCGGCACTGGATGTGTTCCAGCAGGCCGCGCAGGACAGCGCGCCGGCAGGGTTCCGGGTACGTCCGGCGCTGGATGTGCGCGCGGACGGCGAACTGCGCCTGGGCGAAGACATCGATCTGCTCGATATCCGTTTTGGTGATGATGCCTTGCCCGGGATACTGATGCTGCGCGCCGGCGGCGACCTGGTGCTCGACGGCAGTCTGAGCGATGGGGTGGAAGATACCGTTTCTCCGCTGTTCGGGACGCCCGAGACCCGCATCAGCGGTGGGGACAGCTGGGCGTACTTGTTGAGCAGTGGCGCTGACACGGCGGCTGCGTCACTGCGCGCCACGGCGGCTAATGCCGATGTGCTGCTCAACAGCGGCAGCCGTGTGCGCAGTGGCACGGGCCGCATCCAGGTGGTGTCGGGCGGCGATGTCCGGCTTGGCGAGCGTGCGGCGATTTATACCGTGGGGCGTGACGCCGGCGCCGGGGCATTCGGGGACGTCGTGTTTCCGCAGCTCAATAACCTGGACGGCAACGGCATACTGTATACCCTGACCGGCAGCGTACAGTTCGGTCAGGCCGGTGGTGATGTACAGGTTTCGGCGCGCGCGGATATCAGCGGGGCCGGTGTCGCCGGACTCAACCAGCTCTGGCAACCCAAGGTCGGCGGCGACTATAACAATGTCCTTCCCGGCATTGGCGAGTTGCCGGTGATCCGCGGTGTCAGCGTGAATGATTTTTCCGACGGCATTGGCGTACTCGGTGGAGGACGCATGCAGCTGACGGCCGGGCGTGACGTGCGTGATCTCAGCCTGGTGATGCCGGGTTCACTGCGGCCCGTTGAAAATCTCGGCGTGGTTTCCTCGGCTTCAGCCACCCGTATCGAGCAGCGTGCCGATACACAGGTCGAGCTGTCCGGCGGCAGTCTTCTCCAGCTGCGCGCGGGCCGTGATCTCAGGGATTTCTACCTGCAGGCCGACCAGGGGCGGGTGCGTGTCAGTGCCGGTCGCGATATCAGCGCCAGTGAAACAGGCAGTGCCTTGCTGGGTGTCGGTGATGCAGACGTTTCGCTGGTGGCGGGAAATCGACTGTTCATCCAGAACAGTTTCGACCCGGGCCTGATCGAACAGTCACAGGCACAGTTTGCCCTGGTTCGGCAGTTGATCCCCAACGTGCGCGGCGTCGATACCCTGTTCCTGACGCAGTCAGACAATGCGCGCCTGTCACTGACCGCGCTGGCGGATGACGCTGTTTACGCGGCATCGACGCAGGCGGTGGTCGACAGGTTGCGACCGAACGCATTGAACAGTGGGGAGACGGCAGGCCTGCTGTCCCGCAACATCGTGCCTGCACGCCTGGCGTTGCAGTCGATCGAAGGCGATGTGCGTGTCGATGGACAAAGGCTTACCGTGTTGCCGGCGGCCGATGGCCGTATTCGTATGCTGGCGGGTAACGATATTGTGTTGCGGGACAGTATTGCGCTGGTGCAGGCGGATGCCGACCCCGGGCTGTTGCCGGATGCGCGATTCCCCGTGGTACTCGGCAGTGACCGGCTACTCGATATGCTGAACAGCACCAGTCCACAGTTCCATGCCCTGTCGCCGGTGTATGAAGACAGCACGCAGTCCAACCAGCTGGTTGCCCGCAGCGGTGATATCCGCCGTTCCGGGGATGAAAGCCAGAAATCCAGCCTGGTGTTTTCCAACCAGACACGCCTGGTTGCCGGTCGCGATATTCTCGGCCAGAACGTGAGTATCCAGCACGCCAGTGCGCAGCAGGTATCCTACATTTACGCGGGGCGTGATATACGCCAGGCGACCTTGCGTGACCCGACCTCGGGTGCATTGACACCGAATGACCGGCGCAGTTTTACCATTGCCGGACCGGGTCATCTTCACCTCCAGGCCGGTCGCAGCATTGACCTGGGCGCGACAGCGGGTATCGAGAGTATCGGCGATAATGCCAATACCGTACTTCCCGATGAAGGCGCCTCGATCAGCATACTGGCCGGGTACCGTGGCGAGCCGGATTACGCGGCGTTCATGGCGCGTTATATCGATGCGGATGATACCTATATCCCGCTGCTGCAGGATTTCCTGCTGTCGATCGGCGTGCCGGCGGAAACCGGGGCCGATGCACGTATTGCCCTGTCGACGCTGGATCCCCTGCAGCGAAATCGCTTTCTCTACAAGGTGCTGTTCGGCGAACTGAAAGCCTCGGGCCTGGAAGCGACGGGAGCCGATGGCGGCGATTATTCGCGCGGGTTTGAAGCCATCGGGATCCTGTTCCCCGACCCTGACCCGCAGGGACGCCTGGACCTCAAACTGAGCAAGATCTTCACGCTGGATGGCGGCGACATCGATTTACTGGTGCCGGGCGGTCTGATTGACGGCGGTGCAACCAGTACCACGGCGCTCACCAAAAACCCCGATGAACTGGGTGTCGTGACAGGCCGGGCAGGCGACATCAATGCCTTTGTCGACGGCGATTTCCTGGTTAACCAGTCACGCGTGTTTGCCCTCGAGGGCGATCTGCTGATGTGGTCGTCCAATGGCGACATCGATGCGGGCCGCGGCGCCAAGACGGCACTGGCTTCACCGCCGCCGGTGACGCGCATCGATCCGCAAACCGGTCAGACGGTCGTGGAATTCCCGCCGAACATTTCCGGCAGTGGTCTGCTTGGCGTCAATGGCTTCCTGTTTGCGCCGCGTGGCGCCATCAATGCCGGCGACGCGGGAATACAGGCGACCGGCAATCTCACGCTGGGCGCCGTGGAAGTCATTGGCGCGGACAACATTAATGTTGGCGGTATCGCCGTCGGTGTACCGGTTGCCAATGCAGGTGGACTCGCGGCAGGCCTTACCGGTGTGAGTAACGTTGCCAGCAGTGCCACCAAGCAGGCCGAAACCAGCACCGCCAGCCTGGCCAGTGTGGAACAGGGGGTTGCCGACGAGGAACTTGGCCTGCTGACGGTCGAGATACTCGGTTTTGGTGAATAGAGGCGACTGGAATAACGCCGGTCATTCATTTGTCCGTATTGGTCATACTGTCGTCATCTTGAGATAAGAAAATAACGGCTTCATTGGAGTGGGTCGTGACATGAAAAAACTGTGTAACCTGGCTTTCCTGGTATGTCTTTTTGTGCCCATGCTGGCACAGGCCTGGTGGAATACCGACTGGGCCTATCGCAAGGCGATCAGCGTCGATACTTCACCGGCTGGCGCCAGTCTGGCAATGGAAGTAGACGATGTGCCTGTGCTGGTTCGCCTGCACAGCGGTAACTTCGGTTACTTCCTGGACATGGCCGAGGATGCGCGCGACCTGCGTTTTATCGCGGAAGACGATCAAACGCCGCTGAAGTTTCACATAGAAAAATTCGATCCCGTGAATGAAATGGCGCTCATCTGGGTGAAGCTTCCAAAGCTGCTGCCCGGCTCCGACGCCAACCGCTTCTGGATGTATTACGGGAATGCCGCTGCGGTAAAGGCGGAAGACCCGGCGGGCAGCTACGATGCCGGTCAGGTGCTGGTCTACCATTTCGACAAGGATGCGGCGACACCGGTCGACAGCACGGGCTACGCCAATCAGCCGACTGACTGGACTGGCGAAATCATTGCGGATGCGCTGATCGGCGGGGGGGCGCGTTTCAATGGAACCGCGCAGTTGCGTATTGCCGATCATCCTTCCCTGCAGATCGACCCGCTCAAGGGCTGGACGGCCGGGTTCTGGTTCAGGGTGGATAGCTTGCCAGCCGAGCCGCAATCCATCCTCACGCGCAGCAGCGATGCAGGTTCTCTCGCGCTGGAGCTGACGTCCTCCGGCGTGGTTGCGCGGCTGACGGTGGGTGACCGGTCTGACCAGACGCGTCCCGCCAATTTTGTGCCAGGCAGTTGGCATCATGCTGCGCTGGTGGTGGCAGGCAATGTCCTGCAACTGTTCCTGGACGGTGTTCCCGTACAGCATCTGGCGGTCGAAACAGCGTTGCCGGGAGGCGATATTCTGCTGGGTCAGGCGATGCAATCCATGACAGGCTTTAGCGGTGATATGGATGAGCTGGAAATTTCCGCTGTCGCCCGCAGTGAAGCCTGGCTGGCCGCGCTGGTACAGTCGCAGTCCCCCGGCACCCGCATGATTGCGTATGGCGAGGACGCCGACCAGGGCGGCGACGCTGGTGAAGAATCCTACTTCATGACCACGTTGCACAATGTCACCGTGGACGGCTGGGTGGTTATCGTGGTGCTGGCTGTGATGGCGGCAATCAGCTGGGTCGTGATGGTGAACAAGGGCCTCGTGATAAATCGTGTGCGCAAGGATAACCGTGCGTTCGACAATCACTTTGCACAACTCAGTGCGGGTCATATTGAAGACCTGGACAGCGAACCGGGCGAAGACGACAGGGCGCTGGAAGAGTCGCCACTGATGACGGCGCTGGCTGGCAGGCACGATCATTTCCAGAGCTCCACGCTGTACCGGATCTATCATGCCGGCGTTCAGGAAATTCATCATCGAATGGCGAAGAGCGTAGGTGCGCAGGCAGCCGTCACCACCCTGTCTCCACAGGCGATCGGTGCAATCAAGGCGACGATGGACGGCGTCATGACCCGCGAGTTACAGAAACTCAATAGTCAGATGGTGCTGTTGACCATCGCTATCTCCGGTGGCCCTTTCCTCGGTCTGCTCGGTACCGTGGTGGGTGTGATGATTACTTTTGCGGCAATTGCAGCGTCCGGGGACGTTAATGTGAATTCCATCGCACCGGGTATTGCTGCCGCACTGGTTGCAACCGTCGCCGGCCTGGCCGTCGCCATTCCTGCCCTGTTTGGTTACAACTACATCGGTTCACGCATCAAGGAAATTCAGTCTGACATGCGGGTATTTTCCGATGAGTTTATCGCCAAGGTTGCGGAAGAATACAGCTGAGGTTATGCCACCGTGAATGTTCAGGAAGAAAACGAACCCTACGACGACATCAATATCACGCCAATGCTCGACCTGGCGTATGTGTTGCTGGTTATCTTTATCATCATGACCACGGCAAGCGTGCAGGGCATTGCAGTCAACCTTCCCAAGGCAAGCTCGACGCCGAGCCTGGCAAAACCCCAGACCAAGGCAATCACCATTACCGGGGACGGCGCTATTTTCCTGGATACCTACCCGGTGACGATGGATCAGCTGGAATCCACCCTGTTGCAGTACAAGGCGGTCAATCCTCAATTGCCGGTTGTGGTCAAGGGTGATTCCGCCGTCCAGTACCAGTTGGTGGTCAATGTCCTCGACCTGCTGGGAAGGCTTGATATCACCCAGGTCGGACTGGTGACACAGAAGCTTGTCAAGTAACGCCTGTGTCTACGCTGCGAAAATATCTGCCTCGCACGATAGGCGTGATGCTGGTGGCGGGCGTGGGGGTTGTAGCGGTGCTGACTGTCCAGGATTTCCTGGATGAAAAGCCGGGCCGCTCACAGAAGAAAATACAGCAAATCACCCTGCTGAAACCACCCCCGCCACCGCCGCCTCCGCCAAAAATCGAGCAGCCACCCGAGCCGGAGCTCGAGGACCAGGTGACAACGCCGGAGCTCGATGAACCGGAGCCGCTTCCGGAAATCGCCGATGAGCCACCGGCCGGAGAGGCGCTGGGCGTGGATGCCGAGGGTACCGGGGCGGGTGACGGTTTTGGCCTGGTGGGCAAGAAGGGTGGAAGGGGGTTGTTAAACGGCGCAGGCAGTCCCGCCATGTATTACGCCACCCAGTTGCAGCGTCGCATCGAGGATGTGTTTGCCGAGCACAAGGAAATGCGTCGCAAGGCGTACTCGGTTGTGGCCGGAATCTGGATCGGGCGGGACGGAAGCATCCTGCGTGTCGAGCTGGATAATTCGACCGGTGACAGCAGCATGGACGAGGCGCTGAAAGACATCATCGAGCAGATTCAGGCGCTGGCTGTTGCCCCGCCACCTGATATGCCTCAGCCGGTACGAATGCGTATCAGCTCCACGCTTTAAGGATGCTCTGACTAATTCGAAACCGTCATCCCGGCGCAGGCCGGAATCCAGAACATTCAACACCCTGGATCCCGGCCTGCGCCGGGATGACGAATTCATCAGGCATTACTTTAAGTGTGTGTGCGGCCGGATAACACAACGATTGATTCAGGAGAGACCTGTAATGAAAACAATGCCGGGGATGCTGCTGGCGGCATCAATAGTGGCTGTATCGATGGCAGGCAGCAATGCGCATGCCGACGAGAAGGGTGACCTTCTGCTGTTGAAAAACACCACGTTGAACCTGATTGAGGCGCTGGTGGAACAGGGTGTGCTGGATCGCGAGCAGGCAGACCGGCTGATTGCCAATGCGCAGGAGAAGGCGCGCGAGGAAGTCCGTCGAAATGAGCGCGCCGCGCTGAACAACGAACGCCGGGTCGTGCGCGTTCCCTACGTGCCGGAGTTTGTCCGCGAGGAAATCCGGCAGCAGATCGAGGCGGGTGTGCGTGAAAAGGTTGTCGAGGATGTCATGGCCCAGGCAAAGCAGGAACGCTGGGGGATGCCCGATGCCCTGCCGGAGTGGATGTCCCGCATCAAGTTCAAGGGCGATATTCGCCTGCGCGCCCAGCAGGACCTGTTCAGCTCGGACAATGTGGATTTTTCCCACATCGACTTCCTGAAAAGTAACGAAGACGGCGCCTTGTCCCTGCTCAACACGACCCGGGACCGCAGCCGTGCAAGAATACGTTTGCGCATTGGCATGGATGCCAGGGTGACGACCAATCTCAAGACAGGCATACGCCTCGCAACCGGGAGTTTCAATGATCCTGTGTCGACCAATCAAACACTGGGGAATTACAACAGTGCTGACAGGCTGGTGCTGGATCGCGCGTACCTGCAATACAAGGGACATGATGCAGACAGCTATCACTGGATGACGCTGACCGGGGGGCGCATGCCCAACCCCTGGTTCTCAACCGATCTGGTTTGGGACAGGGATCTGAACTTCGACGGGTTCTCCGCCAGCTTCCGGCATAACCTCGGCGGCGCAGGCACTCTTTACAGTATCGATGAGCAGGACAGCACCCTGTTTGCCACAGTGGGGGCGTTTTCCCTGCAGGAGGTTGAGCTCAGCAGCAGTGATAAATGGTTGTTTGGCGCGCAGATCGGTTACCGGAAAGTGTTCGAGGACCAGTCCTCGTTGCGTATCGGCCTGGCGTATTACGACTATGAAAATATTGTCGGAAAGCGAAACTCCCTCGACAGCAGGCTGACGGATTATACGGCACCGGAATTCATGCAGCGGGGCAACAGCCTGTTCGAAATCAGTAACGACACGGGCGGTTCCCTGCGGCGCTTCGGGCTGGCATCTGACTACGATATCCTTGACCTGACGGTTCGTTACGATCTGGCACGGTTTGCACCGGTACACTGGATCGTGACTGGCAGCTATGTGAAGAATATCGGCTATGACGAGGATGAAATCCGCAAGCGTACCAACGGGCAGATGTTCGTGAACAGTACGCTGTTCACCGAGGACCCTTCAAAAGACAAAACGGAAGGTTATACGCTGAAGCTGGCGGTCGGCTGGCCATCGACCTACGAACGCCGCAGCTGGCAGGTGTTTATGTCTTACCGTTACCTGGAACGTGACGCCGTCCTGGATGCATTTACCGACTCGGACTTTTTCCTCGGCGGGACAAATTCAAAGGGCTGGATTATCGGCGCAAGTTACGCCATCAACGATTTTACCTGGTTGAAGGCGCGTTACCTGTCGGCGGACGAGATCGATGGTCCACCGCTGGGTATCGATGTACTGCAATTCGATCTGAACGCAAAGTTCTGACGGGGGATTGATTATGCCAAAACGTTACATGAGGATGTTACCGGTGCTGTTTTCCCTGCTGGCCTGCAGTCTGCCGGTTCAGGCGGAACGGCGTGAAGACGGCGCGGCCGACGCCATGCGCAAGGCCCAGATCATGATGCGCAGGCTTTCGGTGGAAAAGGACAAGCTGCAGGCGGAAAACGCAAAGCTCACGGCACATATCGGTGAACTGGAAGGCAGGGTTTCCGAGCTTGAATCGGGGCTGGAAAAGACCGCCCGGAAACTCGGCAAGGCCAAAAAGAACAACACCCGGCTGGTGGGTCGTATTCGCAGCGACTCCGACAAGTACAGGCAGTTGCTCGAAAAGTACAGGGAGGTCAGGCAGACGCTGAAGCGTTCATTGCAGGATAACGTCCTGCTGGTGAACGCGGTTCAGGAACGGAGCCAGTGGACGGAGCAGTGCCGTGCCCGGAATGAGGAACTGTTCAGGGCCGGCCTGGAAGTGCTCGATCGCTACAGGAATAAAACACTGGCCGAGGTTATACGGGATAAAGAGCCGCTGCTGGGTCTGGCGCGTGTAGAACTTGAATCCGAAGTCCAGGACTACCGGTTTCGTCTTGAAGACCTGACGGTAACGCCCTTCACGCCGTCGACAACCCTGCCTTCACAGGCCAGTAGCAGTATATCTTCCCGTCTTTCCTCGTCCCCTTGATAGCCCTGCTTGCCGTGCCTTGCTGACGGAGCGCTGCGCAAGCAGGCCGTATTCCGTGCTAGTATCATGGCCAGCGCATCCGGGGTACGTGTATTGGTGGCTTCGAATATCACTAACGAAGTGTCAGGCAGTGAATTACTGGCTGCTGTCGACCTCGGTTCAAACAGTTTTCACATGATCGTGGCGCGTTTCGCCAACGGTCACATTCAGGTCATCGACCGGTTACGGGAAATGGTTCGCCTGCGGGCCGGTATCGGCAGGGATCGAAAACTCGGTATAGAGGCGCAGCAGCGTGCACTGGAATGCCTGCAACGCTTCGCGCAGCGACTGGAAGATATCCCGCCCCGGAATGTACGTGTTGTTGGAACCAACACACTGCGTATCGCCAGGAAATCCTCGAAGTTTATCAGCCGGGCGGAGCATATCCTGGGTAATCCCATACAGGTTATTTCCGGTATCGAGGAGGCGCGCCTGATTTATCTTGGTGTCGCCCACAGCCTGGCGGAAAACGGTATGCAACGCCTGGTCATCGATATCGGTGGCGGCAGTACGGAAATCGTTATAGGGAAGCAGTTTGTCCCCGCTCTCATGGAAAGTCTGCCGTTCGGCTGTGTGAGTGTAACCGGGCAATTCTTTGCCGATGGCAGGATCACCAAAAAGCGGCTCAACGCGGCAAGTCTCGCCATTGGTCTCGAAATGGAAGACATCGCCCAGCGTTTTAAACTCAAGGGCTGGGATAACGCAGTCGGTTCCTCCGGCACCAATCGTGCCATCGCCCGGGTACTGGAAGCAAAGGGCTGGTCATCCGGTGGCATCACGCGCGCCGCCCTGGCGCAGTTGCGCAATTACCTGGTTGACGCCGGTTCAATAGACAATATCCGGCTGGACGGCCTGGGTGAAAACCGGCACCCGGTGTTCGTGGGTGGATTTGTGATACTGGAAAGCATGTTCAGGATGCTGGGACTGGAAGAAATCAGCGTATCCGACGGCGCTGTCCGGGAGGGGCTGATCTATGACCTGGCAGGAAAGATCACTCACGAGGACGTGCGCGAGAATACCGTCCGGCGATTGATGGAAAAGTACCAGGTACGGCAACAGCATGCCCGCAATGTCGAAGCCACGGCTGTGGCGATTTTCGAGCAGGTTGCCGGTGACGGGTCGGCGGGCAATGACGATGCCCGGTTCCTGCTGAAGTGGGCCGCACTCCTGCACGAAATCGGTCTCGCGATTGCGCATGATGATTACCCTATTCATGGCGCTTACCTGGCGGAACACTCTGACTTGCCGGGCTTCTCGCTACAGGAGCAGCAGTTCCTGGCGTTACTGATACGGACGCACCGGCGCAAGCTGACCGAGGAGCATTTTTTATCGATCGGTGAAGACAGGGCGCAACTTGCCATGCGCTTGTGCATCATCCTCAGGCTGGCTGTTATCCTCAACCGGAGTCACACGGGCAGTACATTGCCTGAATTTGATGTGGTGGTCGATAAACAGACACTGACCATGACGTTTCCACATGGCTGGCTGGCGGGGCATGCGCTGACCTTCGCGGACCTGGAAAAGGAGACCCGCTATCTGAAGAAAATCGGCTACCGGTTACAGCTCATGGACGCTGGCGGGGCTGGCTGAAGCGTTGCCCGCCGCTGGTTTCAGCGGCAAATTTCTCCAGCAGGCTGTGCTGGGCATCGCGCGGCTTCTGGTTGCCGGGTTTCAGCTGCCGATAGCTTCCGTCAGGCTGTAGTACCCACGCATGGGTATTATCCGAGAGATAACACATCAGGCCATCATCGATCAGGGTCTTTTTCAGCGCCTTGTCCTCGATCGGGAAACACACTTCCACCCGGCGAAAGAAGTTGCGGTCCATCCAGTCGGCGCTGGCGCAGAACAGCTTCGGTTCATCGATGTTCTGGAAATAGAAAATCCTTGAATGCTCCAGGAAGCGGCCAACAATGGAGCGTACCGTGATGTTTTCGGAGATGCCGGCAACACCGGGTTTCAGGCGGCAGATCCCGCGTACAATCAGGTCGATTTTAACCCCGGCCTGCGAGGCTGCGTAGAGTTTACGGATAATACCGGACTCGACCAGTGCATTGATCTTGACAATGATTCTGGCCGGCTTGCCGTTTTTTGCATTGTCGGCTTCCTGCCGGATCATGGCGACCAGTGACTTCTCCAGGGTAAACGGCGATTGCAATAATTTTTTCAGTTTGGTGGCCTTGCCCAGCCCGGTCAGTTGCAGGAAGATCCTGTTGACGTCTTCCCCCATCTCCTTGTCGCAGGACATCAGGCCGTAGTCCGTATAGCTGCGCGCTGTACCGGCGTGGTAATTCCCTGTCCCGAGATGGATGTAACGCTGAATCTTCCTGCCTTCCCTGCGCACGATCAGGATCATTTTTGCATGGGCTTTATAGCCAACCACGCCGTACACGACGTGCGCGCCGGCCTCCTGCAGGCGTGAGGCAAGTTCGATGTTTTCAGCTTCATCGAAGCGGGCGCGCAGTTCGACCACGACAGTCACTTCCTTGCCCGTTTTCGCGGCATCGACCAGCGCATCGACCAGCGGGGATTTGGCCCCGGTGCGATACAGGGTTTGCTTGATAGCCAGTACCGACGGGTCGGCGGCAGCCTGTTTCAGCAGGTTGACAACCGGCGCGAAGGATTCGAACGGGTGGTGTAACAGAATATCGCCCTGCTGCAGTACCTCAAAGATATTCTCGTTGCCGCGCAGCCGCTTCGGGGTGCCGGGTGTGAATGGCGGATACTTCAGTTCCGGTCTGTCCACCAGGTCGTAGATTGCCATCAGGCGGTTCAGGTTCACCGGGCCGTTGACCTGGTAGAGGTCTTCATTTTTCAGTCTGAATTTGCTCAGCAGGAATTTGCTGGCCTCATCGGTACAGGTGTCGGCGACTTCGAGGCGAACAGCATCTGTCAGGCGGCGTGATGACAGCTCACCCTTGATGGCGCCCATCAGGTCATCCACCTCCTCCTCATCGACAAACAGGTCGTTGTCGCGCGTCACCCTGAACTGGTAACAGCCGGTCACGTTCATGCCCGGAAACAGATCGCTGATATGGGTGTGGATAATGGAGCTGAGAAACACGAAGGTGTCTTCCTCGTCCTGCGTGGAAGGCACGCGGATCAGGCGGGGCAGACTGCGTGGCGCCTGTACGATGGCGAGCCGGGTGTCGCGCCCGAAAGCGTCCTTGCCTTCGAGCGAAATAATGAAATTCAGGCTTTTATTGACAACGCGGGGGAACGGGTGCGCCGGGTCCAGGCTCAGCGGACTGAGCACGGGCAGCAGTTCACTGGTAAAAAACCGCTTGACCCAGGCGGCCTGTTTCTCGTCCCATTTTTCGCGCCGTATCAGGTGGATCTTGTGCCGGGCCAGTTCCGGTATCAGCACCGAGTTGAGCACTTCGTACTGCTTTTCAACCAGCTTGTGGGACTCCTCGCTGATTTTTTGCAGGTATTCTTCCGGGGTGATGTCATTTTCACCGCCGCTGGTGGATTCCAGTGCGGCCCGGTGTTTCAGGCCTGCAACCCGGATCTGGAAATATTCGTCCAGGTTGGAGCTGCTGATGCACAGGAAGCGCACCCGCTCCAGCAGGGGGGTTGAGTCATCGCTTGCCTGCGCCAGCACGCGGTGCTGGAACTGCAGCAGGCTCAGTTCACGTCTGAAATAACAGTCGGATTGTTTCGGGTCGATAGCATCCATCACACCAGTATACCGCCTGAATGTGACAAAAAGGTTACCCGGTGTCCGGGCGCAACACGGCATCGCCGGGCTGTCACTGCCGCATCTGTCGGGTTGCGAGGATGGTTTCCTGGTAGAAGTCCGCAATCCGCAGCGTCATTTGCCGGGCAGACCACTTTTGTGCGTGGCTTTTTCCGATTCTTCCCGCTGCAAGCCGTTGTTCCGGGTCGGCGAAAAGCCGCAGAACGGTTTCCGCAAACGCGCTGGCGTCGCCTTCGACCACTTGCGCACCCGAGTCAGGTGTCAGGACTTCCGCGGCGCCCATTTCAGCATACCCCACAACCGGCAGGCCCAGTGCCATCGCTTCCAGCAGTACCAGCCCCTGGGTTTCGGTTTTCGACGGGAACACGAACATGTCGCCGGCACAGAAGCAGTCCCACAGTGCCTGTCCGCGTGGCAGGTAGCCGACAAACAGTACATGGCCTGACAACTCCATGCGTCGGGAGCGTTTTTCCAGCGAATCCCTGGCGGGTCCCTCCCCGGCGAGGATTAGCAGTACATCCGGCAGGCTGCGCCTGACCTGTGCCAGCACGTCAAGTAACAGGTCGATGTTTTTTTCATGGGCGACACGCCCGACATAGACCATGGTGGGGCGGGTCAGGTCTATTTTGTGCTGTTCGAGGAACCTGCGGCGATCGCCGCTGGAAAATTCATCCAGCTCGAGTCCGGTTGGCGCGACACGCATGCGGGAAGTGATGCCGTAGGACCTGAGTGATGTGGTGATGGCATGTGACGGCGCGATAAAGCCATTAATGCCGGTGCTCAGGTATCTGGCGACAGCGCGTGCCAGGGCCCTGCCGGCAGAGCGCGGCAATACAGGCAGGTAGTGCTGGACGTATTCCTCAAAATGCGTGTGGTAGGTTTCAACGGCGGGGATACTCCATTGCCGGGCCAGCCGGGTACCGAAGCGGTGTGCGGAAAACGGTGTGTGTATATGGATAATGTCGTAGTCCTGCGGGTTGAGCGCTTTCTCCAGCTCGCGCAGGGCGGATGACTTGATCAGGTAATCCTCGGGATCGAACGGTATCTGTCTGGCCGCCAGCCGGTAAACGCTTGCATCGGTTTCACGGTGACCGGGGTAAGCGGGGGCAACCAGCGTGGTGCGATGTCCCAGGCGGTGCAGCGCGTTGCGCGTGGTGGCGATTGACGTAGAAACCCCGTTGATGCGGGGCAGGCTGACGTCAGAGAGCATCAGAATATTCAAAATGCCACGGCTAGTGAACAGATTCGTCCGCCGTATCCGGCCGTGGCAGCCGCTCATCGGCTGTTTCATCGGTGTCCGGTAATTCACCCAGGATATATCCCCAGTGCACCAGCTTCAGTTCGCCTTCCAGCGTTTCAACCAGCGCACTGCAGCTTTCCACCCAGTCCCCGTCATTGCAGTATTGAATACCGTTGATCTCGCGAATCTCGGCCTTGTGTATGTGGCCACAGATAACGCCATCCAGGTTCCTGTTCAGGGCTTCCGTGCTGACGGCCTCTTCATAGTTTTCGATAAACTTGACGGCGTTTTTTACCTTCTGCTTGAGATAGGCCGACAACGACCAGTAAGGATACCCCAGGCGTTGCCGGGCGGCGTTGTACCAGCTGTTTAATACCAGTGCGAAATCATAGGAGCGGCTGCCGAGCACAGCGAGCCATTTTGCGCAGGTCACTATGCCGTCGAATTCGTCGCCGTGCAGTACCAGGTAGCGCTTGCCGGTCAGTGTCGAGTGAATCGCCTGGCGCTGCACGCGTATCCCGCCAAACAGGTGTTCGACATAGTGGCGCGCAAATTCATCGTGGTTGCCGGGGACGTAGGTTATCCGGGTGCCCTTGCGCGACTTGCGCAGGATTTTCTGGATGACGTCATTATGCGCCTGGCTCCAGTACCAGCTGCGCTTGAGGCTCCAGCCGTCAATGATGTCACCCACCAGGTACAGGTATTCCGATTCGTTGTGGCGAAAGAAATCAAGCAGGAATTCAGCCTTGCAGCCTTTGGTTCCCAGGTGAATATCGGAAATCCAGATTGACCGGTAGCGGTTCATGACTGTCATACGCTATCCATACAGGACAATTTGTTTATTGTAGGAGCAGGGAAATGACCTCATTGTGACCGGCGGGTTACTGTCTTGTGACAGCGTTGCGCGTAATTCATAGTGAACAATTCTCTGGCGTGTGCGTGCAGGTGTTCGCCAGGGCACCGAAACAGCCAGTGATTTCGGGAACCGGACTGTGACTTCAGGTACCGGCGCAGGAGTTTTCCGGGCATGGGGTTACGGGTACCAGGTTATTGACGAACTGCTGTGTGGCGGCCTGCCATGAGTACTTCAATGCCGTCGCGCGACATGGGCGGGGGTCCATATCCAGTGCCCCCAGTGCCGCGCTGCGCAGGTCTTCGTCGAGTACGCCTGTGACACCTGGCGTCACAAGGTCGACAGGTCCTGTGACCGGGAAGGCGGCTACCGGCAGTCCGCACGCCATGGCTTCCAGCAACACCAGCCCGAATGTATCGGTACGACTGGGGAATACAAATACATCGGCGCTGGCAAGATACGTGGCCAGTTGTTCTCCGAACAGGTAGCCCGGGAAGACAGTGTCGGGATACTGCGTTTTCAGGCGGGCCAGTGCCGGGCCGTCACCGATCACGCATTTTGTTCCCGGCAGATCCAGTGACAGGAACGCTTCGATGTTCTTTTCGACAGCGACGCGACCCAGGTAGACGAATACCGGGTGCGCCAGACCGGTATCGGTTCGCCGCTCGGGTGTGAAGAGTTCGGTGTCAACGCCACGTGACCAGCGGGACAGGCGGGTGAAGCCATGTTGACGCAAAATATTCTCCTGGCTCGGTGTCGCGACCATGGTGCATGCGGCCGCATTGTGGAACCTGCGCATCAGGGCATAGGAAAATGCCAGCGGGACAGGCACCCTTTTCCTGACGTATTCCGGAAACCGGGTGTGATACGAGGTGGTGAAGGCGAGGTTGTTTTTCAGACAGAAGGCTCTTGCCGCAAGCCCGAGCGGGCCTTCCGTCGCGATATGAATGTGGTCGGGCTGCAGTGCTTCCAGCTGTTTGCGAAGTTTCCCACCGGCATTCAGGGCCAGGCGGATTTCCGGGTAGGTCGGGCAGGGAATGGTGTGATGCTGATCCGGCGTCAGCATGTCGACCTGGTGGCCGAGTTCGCCAAGAACCTGCTGGGTGCGCCTCAGGGTGTGCACCACGCCGTTGACCTGCGGAGACCATGCGTCGCTCACAATCGCAATCTTTGTTTTACACATTTGTCTGGCGAGGCGCCCGATGTCGGAAACAGACGCCATTATCAGTGTGAAATATGACGGTTTTATGTTTGTCCGGGCCACTCATGGCAGGCATGTTCCGCTGGTTTCATCGGGAAAACGCTGCCCGTGACGATTTAGCTATTGGCGGGCACAGGGCGTGAGGGTATAGTGCGCTTTCGATCTCGCGCTGCCGCGGGAGAGAGCCGGCCCAGCCGGCCGCCGAAGGCGCAACCCGCCCGGAATCGCTCAGGCAAAAGGACCGTGGCAGCAGGCATTCAGCCGGATTGACTCTGGAGAGCGGCCATATCGGCCCACCGAAGGGGACGGCAGCCCGTGGCTGCTCACACTCTCAGGTTACCGGACAGAGGGGCGACGGATCTACCAGCCGTCGTTCCGGATGTTGCCGGGCGGCATGACAGCCAACGCTTTCAGAATTGCAGAGTCAGTTATGGGAAACAGAACCCCCCTGTACGAATCACACAAGGCCATGGGCGCGAAGCTGGTGGATTTTGCCGGCTGGGATATGCCGGTCCACTATGGCTCACAGCTCGAAGAGCATCACACGGTGCGTCGCGACGCGGGCATGTTCGATGTGTCGCACATGACGGTCGTCGACCTGCACGGTGAAAAGACCCGCGATTTTCTGCGCTACCTGCTGGCCAACAACATCGACAAGTTGCAGGAACCCGGCAAGGCGCTGTACAGCTGTCTGCTCAACGAGCAGGGGCATGTGCTGGATGACCTCATCGTATACTTCCTCACCGAGAATAATTTCCGCCTGGTGGTGAATTCCGCCACGCGGGAAAAAGACCTGGCATGGATTGGCAAGCAGGCGGCCGGCTTCGATGTGCAGGTGATCGAGCAACCGCAGCTGGCAATGATTGCGGTACAGGGACCGAACGCGCGCGAAAAGACGCTGTCGCTGTTCAATGCGGCGCAACGCAGGCTGATTGAAGGGCTGGGTCTGTTCTTCGGCGTGGAGGTCGACGACTGGTTTGTCGCGCGCACCGGGTACACCGGTGAAGACGGTTTTGAAATCATGCTGCCGGATGTCGAGGCGCCGGCCTTCTGGCAGGCGCTGGCCGATGCCGGTGTGCAGCCCTGTGGCCTGGGCTGCCGCGACACCCTGCGCCTGGAAGCCGGTATGAACCTGTACGGCGCCGACATGGATGAAAGCGTCAGCCCGCTGGTGTCCGGCCTGGGCTGGACCATTGGCTGGCAGCCGGAAGAGCGCGATTTTATCGGCCGCAAGGCGCTGGAAGCCGAGCGTGAAGCGGGTCCGAAGCAGAAACTTGTCGGCCTGCTGCTGGAAGGCCGTGGTGTATTGCGCGGTCACCAGAAGGTGGTGGTCGACGGCCAGCCCGGTGAGACAACCAGTGGCAGCTTCTCGCCAACGCTGGGGCGTTCTATTGCGCTGGCGCGCGTACCGGCTAATATCGGTGACAGTTGCCAGGTCGGGATTCGCGGCAAGCTGCTCGACTGCAAGGTCGTCAAGCCACCGTTCGTGCGTAACGGCAAGGCGCAAATCGAGCTGGACTGAAACCACAGTATTTTCTTTTTCAAGAGGAACACACAATGAGCGAAGTGCCGGGTGATCTGAGATACAGCACGAGTCACGAGTGGGTGCGGGTGAACGAGGATGGCACGGTTACGACCGGCATCAGTGATCACGCGCAGGAACAGCTGGGCGACCTGGTGTTCGTCGAGTTGCCGGAAATCGATCACGAGATGGAAGCGGAAGAAGCCTGTGCCGTGGTCGAGTCGGTCAAGGCGGCGTCGGATGTGTACGCGCCCATTGCCGGCACCGTGGTCGAGGTCAACGAGGAGCTGGCCGATGCGCCGGAGGCCGTCAACCAGGATCCCTACGGGGCCGGCTGGCTGATGCGTATTCAACCCTCCAGCGTGGATGACGTGGATCGCCTCATGAGTCCCGAAGAGTACCAGGAATATATCGAGTCAGAGTAAAAACCCATGCCGTTTGTCCCCCATACCGAAGACGATATCCACGCTATGCTGAACACCATCGGCGTGTCCGATATCGAAGACCTGTTCGACGAAATTCCGCAACACCTGCGCTGTGGCACGCTGGAAGGCATTCCGCAGGGCATGAGTGAACAGGAAATCAGCCGGCTGATGCACGAGCGTGCTTCAAAGGATGGGCAGCCGTTGTGCTTTATCGGCGCGGGCGCCTACCAGCACCATATTCCGGCGGCGGTGTGGGAACTGGTCACGCGAGGCGAGTTTTACAGCGCCTACACGCCCTACCAGGCGGAGGCCAGCCAGGGCACGTTGCAACTGGTCTATGAGTTCCAGACCATGATGACGGAACTGATGGCGATGGATGTGTCCAATGCGTCGTTGTATGACGGCGCCTCGGCGCTGGCCGAAGCCGTGCTGATGGCGATTCGCGCCAACCGCAAATCAAAATCACGGCGCATCCTGATGCCGACCAATGTACACCCGGCCTATCGCGCCACCACGCGAACCATTGTCACCAACCAGGGCATCGAACTGGTGGAGGTGCCGTTCGATAACGAAGGTGGTCACGTTACCCTGGACAGTCTCGAAGCCTACAGCGGTGAGGACATCGCGGCACTGGTGATTGCCCAGCCCAACTTCTTCGGTGTGCTGGAAGATGTCGATGCGCTGACCGACTGGGCGCACGCCAATGGTGTCATGGTGATTGCCGTCGCCAACCCGGTTGCCGCGGCATTACTCAAGCCGCCGGGGCAGTGGGGCGGGACCGGTGCCGACATCGCGGTCGGCGAAGGTCAGCCACTGGGTGTGCCATTGTCATCGGGTGGCCCTTATTTCGGGTTTATGTGTGTGCGCCAGAACTTCGTGCGGCAGATGCCCGGGCGTATTGTCGGCCGTACCGTCGACCGTGACGGTCGCGAAGGTTTTACCCTGACCCTGCAGGCGCGTGAACAGCATATCCGCCGTTCCAAAGCGACCTCGAACATCTGTACCAACCAGGGGCTGCTGGTCACGGCCGCAACGATTCACATGAGCCTGCTGGGCGCCGAAGGCCTGCGCCGCGTGGCGCAGGCCAGTCACGCCAACACCCGCAAACTGGTGGACAAGCTCAGTAATGATCATATCCAGCCGCGCTTCAACCGCCCGTTCTTCCACGAGGCGGTATTGACCACAGACCTGTCCCTGAAGCGTTTGCTGCGGCCGCTGTACGCACACAACCTGCAACCCGGCTATGTATTGACTGATGACTACCCGGAACTGGGCGAGTCAATGCTGGTGTGCGCAACGGAAACCAAAACCGACGCAGACCTGGAGCGGTTTGCCGGTCACATGGCGCGTGCTATCGAAAAACAAACCACCACCGGATGCCCGGTGCAGCCAAAAATGGCCTGACACGACGAGGAGAGGAAACATGGCGACAATTACCCTGCAAGGAAATGAAATCCACACCAATGGTGAGCTTCCGGCGGTCGGCAGCGACGCGCCCGACTTCCACCTGGTGGATGCCGAGTTGAACGACAAGCACCTTTCTGATTACGCCGGCAAGAAGATTCTCATGAATATCGTGCCGAGTCTCGATACCCCGGTATGCGCGACCTCGACGAAGAAGTTCAACGAGGCAGCGGCTGGCAAGGACAATGTGGTGATGCTGGTGATCGCCGCTGACCTGCCATTTGCCATGAGCCGGTTCTGTGGCGCGGAAAACGTCGATACTGTGATCCCCCTGTCGATGATGCGTTCGCGCAACTTCGCCAAGGACTATGGTGTGCTGATCGAGGATGGCCCGCTGGCGGGTATTACCGCGCGCGCCATTGTTGTCATCGATGAAAACGGCAAGGTGGTCTATACCGAGATGGTGCCGGAAATTGCCCAGGAGCCAGACTACGACAAGGCGCTGGCTGCGCTTTAACACACCGGAAAACGCTGGTTGAACCGTCATGCCGGCGCAGGCTGGCATCCGCTGGTTTGAAGTCCTGGATTCCGGCCTGCGCCGGCATGACGTTAGAAGCCGGTACGAGGTTGAGAAGCCAGAATGATGCCTGACAATATTTACGAGTCACAATGATGTTGATATTTGAACATTCCCGCCCCGGACGGCGCGCCACGGTACAGGCCCCTGATCTCGACGGCGTGAAAAACGACCTGCCCGCCGAACTGTTGCGCGAAGACCGGCCGGGTTTACCGGAAGTGTCGGAAATGCAGGTGGTGCGGCATTACACAAAGCTGTCGCAGAAAAATTTTTCCATCGACACCCAGTTTTACCCGCTGGGTTCCTGCACCATGAAATACAACCCGCGTGCCTGCAACACCCTGGCGATGCTGCCGGGCATACTGGCGCGACACCCGCTGGCGCCGGCCAGCGAAGGGCAGGGTGCGCTGGCCTGTCTCTATGAGTTGCAGGAAATGCTCAAGGAAGTGACCGGGATGAAAACCGTGTCGCTGACACCGGCGGCCGGCGCACAGGGCGAGTTTGCCGGTGTGGCCATGATTCGTGCCTATCACGATGCAAGGAATGACACGGCGCGCGACGAAATCCTGGTACCGGACGCGGCGCACGGCACCAACCCGGCCACGGCAACCATGTGTGGCTACAAGGTGCGCGAGATCCCCACGCTGGACAACGGTGACGTGGATGTCGATGCGCTGCGCGAAGCCGTTGGAGAACACACCGCCGGTATTATGCTGACCAACCCGTCGACACTGGGCGTGTTCGAGCGGCGTATCAAGGAGATTGCCGACATCGTGCACCAGGCCGGTGGCCTGCTGTACTACGATGGCGCCAACCTCAACGCTATTCTCGGCAAGGTGCGGCCGGGTGATATGGGTTTTGATGTGATCCACATGAACCTGCACAAGACCTTCTCCACGCCACACGGCGGGGGTGGGCCGGGTGCCGGTCCGGTCGGTGTCGGCGAGCGGCTGGAACCTTTCCTGCCGGTGCCAATGGTCGGTTACGACGGTGACGAGTATTACTGGATCACCGAAAAGGAACTGCCACAAACCATTGGTCGGCTTTCGGCCTTTATGGGTAACGCCGGCGTTTTGTTCCGCGCCTATATTTACGCCCGCATGCTCGGGCGCGAAGGCATGCACCGGGTCGCCGAGTTCGCCACACTCAATGCCAATTATTTGATGAAGCGACTGGAAACGGCGGGTTTTGAGCTGGCATTCCCGGAACGTCGCGCGACACACGAATTTATCGTGACGCTGAAAAAGCCGATGAAGGAATATCACGCCAGCGCCATGGATTTTGCCAAGCGTCTGCTCGACTACGGTTACCATGCGCCGACAACCTATTTTCCGTTGCTGGTGCCGGAATGCCTGCTCATCGAGCCAACCGAGACCGAGACCCGCGAGGAGCTGGACGGTTTTGTCGATGCCATGGCAAAAATACTCGAAGAAGCATCGAGTGATGTCGAAGTGCTTCACGAAGCGCCACACAGCCAGCCGGTGCGACGTCTTGACGAAGTGCGCGCAGCACGTGAGCTCGATCTGCGCTGGAAGGCGCAGGGCTGATGGGCAAGGCGGGAAATACCGGTATACGCCGTATTATCCGCGCCGCCGGTTTTTCCAGGAAGGGTTTCGTTTCCGTCTTCAGGAACGAGGCCGCCTTTCGCCAGGAGCTGGCGCTTACCCTGTTGCTGGTGCCGCTGGCATTCTGGCTCACGCAGGATGCTGTCGAGCGGGCGCTGATGGTGGGTTTCTGGTTGCTGGTACCCTTGACGGAAATGATCAATTCAGCCATTGAAGCCGTTGTCGATCGCATCAGCGACGAGTATCACCCACTGGCCGGTGTGGCCAAGGACGTGGGTTCTGCGTCGGTCGTGTATGCCATGCTGGTGGCCGCAGTCGTCTGGGGTATCCTGCTTTTTACCTGACCCCGTTTTCCTGTATGCCCGCCGTTGGGTTATCATGCCCGTTTATTTACGCCTCGTCATTCCGGCGCAGGCCGGAATCCACGCGATACTACGCCCTGGACGCCGACCTGCGGCGCCATGACGGAGCGATATAACTTCGGAGAAGCACGACATGTCGGCACTGATTTGCGGTTCCTTTGCGTTTGACACCATCATGGTGTTCCAGGACAAGTTCAAAAATCACATCCTGCCCGACAAGGTGCATATTCTGAATGTCGCTTTCCACGTACCGGAAATGCGCCGCGAGTTTGGTGGTTGTGCGGCGAATATAGCCTTCAACCTGAAACTGCTGGGTGGCGATCCGTTGCCGATGGGGACCGTCGGCAAGGACTTTGCGCCCTATGCCTCGTGGATGGACCAGTACAA